>MEOQ01000050.1:159154-252420 GCA_001769275.1 Bacteroidetes bacterium GWF2_43_63
CGTTAGGGACAAAATATTGGTAGAAACAATAACCAATACAATCCCGTGCCGTTAGGTACGGAAAGGTTTTCCGGGAAAATTATCAGAAATATTCAAACAGATTTGAAAACATATTTGTCATCATAATCAACACAAAATTCTTCCAACAATTCTTTGTATTCCTGAAGAAATGTTTTGACCCGATGATGATGTTCCTGATTCAGAACATATGATGCAACAGATGGAACATCTGTCTGTCGGTACGAAAACGCGCCAAATCCTTCCTGCCACGAAAAATGGCCGGGCACCAAACGATTCTGATTAATCCATTTTGATGAATCACCTTTGATATCCTGCACTAGGTTTGAAAGAGATTGTGTTGGACGAAAACCAATCAGAAGATGAATGTGGTCAGGCATTCCTCCAACAGCAAGCAATTTGTGATTATTATTTTGAACAATGCCAGTAATGTATTTATATAAATCATCGCGCCAACGTGGGCTAATGAAAGACATCCTGTTCTGAACAGAGAAGACAATATGAATATGTAATTGTGTGTAGGTATTTGCCATAGGAATTATTTTTTCAAATATAATTTATTTTGGCCGTTTCGTCCCTACGGGACGGATTTTTTCTTTTGTTTTTCTACCAATATGTCGTCCCTAACGGGACGTAAAGCAATATAGGTTTTATTTATTGGTATTATTTCGCCTCTATGGGACATATAGGATACAGGGTAAATTTATTACCAATATCTCGCATTACGGAACAATTGCATGATTTCCAACATTTATACGTCAATCCAACCTGAGTGCATTGAGAAGCAACCTCTCTGCGTTGGAGATACTGTCCCAAAAAAGTGTGTAAAGTCAGGCTTTCTTAATTTTGAAGTGCAAACTTTTAAAAGATGAAAAACCTAAACTTTACACAGGAGCAAATTAACGAAATTCTGGTGGAAATCAGTGAAAAAAAAGATGGTCTGGACTTGTTGCTAAAACATGCCCTGGAGGCCATGATGCGCGGTGAGCGTGAAGAATACAAGACATTTGCGCAAGATATGAGTAACGGATATCGTCCTAGGAGAACCTATGGTCGGGGCAAAATGCTTGAGCTACGGGTTCCCCGAACGCGCAATGGCTCGTTTTATCCGTTGATACTGGGATTGCTGAGAGATCAGGAGGAGGAAGCCCGCAAAATAGCATTCACGCTGTATGGAGCAGGTATGACAACAGAACAGGTCGGCGAAGTGTTTGGTGATTTATACGGGAAAGAATACAGTACGAGCCAGGTGAGCCGCATGTTTGATTATGCCCGTAAAGATGTGGCAGAATGGCTAAAAAGGCCATTAGAGAGCTATTATCCGATATTGTTCATTGACGCTACGTTTATTTCAACCCGCCGGGAAGATCATGTATCGAAAGAGGCCTATTACACGATATTGGGTGTTAGAGCGGATCGTACACGTGAGGTGCTTGCAATTGTGAATTTTCCAACAGAGAGCGCCTCTGCATGGATTGACATATTTGTCGAGTTGAGAAATCGAGGCGTTGAGTCGACGAATCTGGTTGTGAGCGACAGCCTGGCAGCAATTGAAGACTCCGTATGGCGTGTGTACCCTGAAGCAGAGGTACAACTATGTGTGGTGCATTTGGAACGCAATGTTCAGAAAAGAATAAAACCAGCAGATAAAGCGGCTGTAGGAGAGGACTTCAGAGAGGTATTTCGAACAGATGATAGTTCGGACAAGCCAGAGAAAGGCTGGGCACGCTGGCAATGGTTTACAGAAAAATGGGGAAAGAAATACCCATCGATCAAAAGCATGGGAGAAAACGAGCGCTATAAGCTCCATTTTACCTATCTGGGCTTCGATTACCGAATGCGTCCGATGATCTATACCACCAACTGGATAGAACGCCTAAACAGGGATTATAAACGCACAACCCGAATGCGGGGTGCTTTGCCAAATCCGGAAGCAACAATGCTGCTTCTTGGCCATGTTGCTATGAACAGAAAGGCCTATCTGAGAAAAGTTCCAAAGCTGAATTATGAGACCCGCAAGTTCGCCTGGCAAGAAGAGGGGTAAGGCTTGCTCCGGCTACGCCTCCGCAATCCTTACCCCTCTTCTTAAATCAAGAAAAGAACAAGAAAAGAAAGAAGAAAAAGAAAGAAAAATGGAATATCTTTGTTTAACTGAAAGCAAACATTACACACTTTTTGGGATACTACCGCGTTGGATTGTTATTGGCAATATCTTTCGTGATATTTAAAAGTCCACAATGCAATGCAGAACCTGGAAGAGTTGGATGCTGCGACCTCTCACCAACTATTACATGTTCTCCGCGTTGCTCCGAACGATTGAATGTCGGGGATTGCTCCCGACCTTCAATCGGATGCTGAAAATGCACAAGGCAAAATTAACATTGCATGGAGCACTTAGCTATGTTCCGTACTCGTTCTGATTCCCGCTTTTTTTTGTCTAGCGCGTGTGACATGCAGCAAACTTCGCTCTCGCATAGTTCACTCGCACTGTATCCGCTACCGCCCTTTCAACCTTGATGCCAGCAGTTTGTTTTTTAGAAAACGGGACGCTTTGGCAATATCTGCTGCCGCTTCCTGGCGGTGATAAAGCACCACGGCATTGTTCAGCCGTTTTTCATCTATCGAGGAAGTGATGTTCAATTTCTCACCGGTGTACGGATTGAAGCCGCAATAATGCATAACCGAAGACAACGCCATAGGTGTTGGTGTAAAATCCTGCATTTGCTCAGGTCGGACTCCGGCTTTTTTCAATTCTATGGCCATCTCAAAAGTGTCATCCATCGTGCTGCCCGGATGAGCCGAGATGAGATATGGCACAATCTGCCGGGGTTTTCCGGCTTCGGCATTGATTTTATCGTACTCTGCTTTTAATTTGAGAAAAAGCGCAAAAGATGGTTTTCGCATTAGGGCCAGAATACGCTGCGAACTGTGTTCCGGAGCTACTTTCAGACGTCCGGAAATATGCTTTAAAACCAGTTTTTTGAAATACGCACGGCCACCAGGTAAAAATCCTTTTTCGTTCAGAAACAAATCGTACCTGACGCCGGATGAAACAAACGCAGCCTTGATTCCATCAGTCTTTTCAATTTTGTCGTACAGATCGCAAAGTGGTTGATGCGATGCATTCACGTTGTTGCACAGCGAAGGATAAATGCAGGAAGGACGTTTGCATTTCGCGCATCGCGCAGTATCAATGGGCGCCATGCAGTACATATTGGCTGAAGGACCGCCGATATCGCTGATGTAACCGCTGAAATCGTGCATCTGAGTGATTTGCTTCAGCTCATTCATTATTGATTGTTGGCTGCGGCTCTGAATATAGCGTCCCTGTTGCATCGAGATCGTGCAAAAGCTGCATCCGCCGAAGCATCCGCGATGAATGGTCACACTGTGCCGAATCATTTCATAGGCCGGAATGGGCGGCTTTTTTTTATAGCGCGGGTGGGGAAGTCGAGTGAATGGAAGCGCGTAAATCCGGTCCAGTTCTTCGGTTGACGATGGCGGATATGGAGCGTGAACAATAATGAATTTATTTAAATATGGCTCGGCAAGCCCTTTTGCCATCAGCCGGTTTGAATTCTCTTCTATCTGAACGAAATGTTTTCCGAATTGAGTTTTGCTTTTCAGACATTCTTCGTGCGAAGGCAGCATAATATATTCTGAACCTGGCTTCTCATGCCTAATTACAGCAGTCTGTGGAATAATAGATTTTTTGAAATCAGTTCCGTTTTTCAATTGTTTTGCAATTTCAATAATGGCTTTTTCGCCCATACCATACACCAATATATCCGCGCCGGAATCGGCCAGCACTGATGGTTTCAGCGAATCACTCCAGTAATCGTAATGCGTAAGTCTTCGCAACGAGGCTTCAATTCCGCCAAGAATTACAGGCGTTTCAGGGTATAGCTGTTTAATAATTTTGCTATAAACGGTAGCTGCATAATCGGGCCGAAACCCGCTCCGGTCGCCGGGTGTATAAGCATCGTCGGAGCGCAGGCGTTTGCGTGCGGTGTAATGATTTACCATCGAATCCATGTTGCCACCGCTGATTCCAAAGAACAAGCGTGGTTGGCCAAATTTTTTGAAATCGCGCAAATCGTCACGCCAATTGGGCTGCGCTATCACTGCCACCTTATATCCTTCAGCTTCGAGCACCCGTGCAATGATTGCAATTCCGAATGATGGATGATCAATGTAAGCATCACCGGTAATCAAAACAATGTCAGGCGCATCCCAACCGAGCGCTTTCATCTCGTCGGTTGTGGCTGGAAGCCATTTTTCGATATCAGCATTTTTATTCGCCATCGATAAGTTGCCCTGAACCGTTTCCAAATCGTTGTACATCCAAAGGATTCCCCTGATAATAGATATTTCCGGTACGCCGGATTTCACCACGCAAGCTGTGGTTGCAATTCACATATACATTATTGTTGCTTCCGGTAACGACTGAAACATTGTTGGCGAGCAACCCGGAGCAATCAATTTTTGCACCGCCATAATTATAAATATACAAGAAATCCGAAACTCCTGCGCACTCGTAACCTCCCGCACCTGCGTTTACCTTAAAGTAAGCTTGTTCAACATTGCCGCTGAATTTCGTTTTCCCGCTCCCGGTCCAATATTCCATAAGAATGGTATCACCCTGATGTTGTTTCAGAAACAGGTTATCATAATAATTTTCCGCACCAAAATAACGCAGCGTTGTATAATGTATCGTTACTACCGGCACCTGATCGAGTCGTCGAACCCAATTGCAGGTATTGTTGTCATTGATGCGGAGTTTATTGTTATCAAACACACATTCAATTCCTGCAACAACATTTTCTCCTCCGCTGACTTCAACAATATTCAGGCTATCCTGAATGAAATGCACATGAATTCGTCCATGAGCGGTAACATTATCAACACCGAGAGGAATCGACAATGTATCTGTGACCACTTCGCCCAAGCCTGAAAAACACCCGGCTTTTTCCTTTTGGCAGGAAAAGAGAAGAATCGATAACAGAAAAATGAGTGCAGCGTATTTCACAGAGATCAAAATTACGACAATTTATTAATGGTTGAAAGTATTGTCATCCAAAGCAGGGTAAAAAAAAAGCGCCCGTTCGGGCGCTTTATAAGAAATAGAAAGAATCTCTTAGAGAGAAACTTTTTTGGTCATCATTTTTCCGTTTGACTCAAACTGAACAGTGTAGATACCTGCACTGTAGCCGCTCATGTCGATAACGGTGTTTTCGGTGATCTGCTGAGAAACTACATTCTGACCAACGGTGTTGAATACACTGAGTGTACCAGCAACTTCGGTGTTGATGTTGAGTTTTTTGTCAGCAGCAAAAACAGAAGCATTCAGTCCTTCTTCAGCTATGCCAACAGTCGTCTGGCCGGCGAGAATGGGCTGGTCTGCAACTGAATTGTAAGCGCAATCAAGAAGAACGAGCTTGTTAACTGATACGTTTGCAGGATCAAGAGTTACCTGAACGCGCAGCCATCCGTAATAGAATGAACCACCAACTCCGAATACCATACCCATGTACTGGTCAGCACCACCGTAAAAGTTACCATAAACGCTGGTCATGTAAGATGTTGCAAAAACACCAATGTGGCTGCCATCCATTGGGAGCCAGTTACCAGCTGAATTGATGGGTGCGTTGAGTGCCAAAGCGTCCATGTAGTAGAATGCAGGCTGCCAGGTAGTAACACCAGTGATCATTACCTGATTTCCGGCTGAGTTGTAAATATAGAGGAAATCCCCATTATTAGCAGCTGTACGGTCAGAATAACCGATGAAGTAATCTTCGGTGCCGTCTGAATTCACGTCAAGTGAAAATACTGTGTCAGTAATGTTAAGAGTAACATCGGCAAAGTCGTTATAAACGATCTGTCCGTTTGCGGTACCAATGGTAGCAACACCGGCAACTGCCATTGCAGAATAACCAGCAAGTCTTTTAGCGAGAGTTGAATTTTTTGTCATAGGCTTTTGATTTTAGATTGGGTGCAAATATAACTAATCAAATGTGAATTACACAAGTGTTTAAGAATAATTTAATATATGAGATTTTAAGCACCAATATGCAGGGTGTTAAAATACAGCGCCTTAAAAAAGATATCAGCACGAAAATGTCGATAACTTTTCCGTGCTGATACAGATTTTAGGGGTAATAAATTCCCTCGATGCAGAATTGCTAACCTCGGTTGCGATAAAGTTCGGGATCAACCGTTTCAATCATTTTTTCAGTGTCGAGTTTGTAGCCAAGAAATTCATTCACATCTTCTGCAACGGCTGTAGGATTAGCTATTACATCTTTATAGGAAACATGTTTTAATCTGACGGCAGGAGAACTATTGGCCCATGCTTCAACTTTTTCAAGTTCTTTCTTAAACGAATTTGCAATTACAGAGGGATATACCGAAGGATCTTTGCCCAGCATTATTTGTTGTGATTTGAGAACCTCATCCATATCGCGGTCCATAAAAATCACATCGTATTCGTATTGGTTCGGCAAAAATTGAAGCAGTTGAGCAATAACCTTCACAACCTTGCCCTCGGCCTCAGGCAGCCAAGCTTTGTCTTTCGCCAGATTTTTAACCCGCTGAAATTCGTAATAACCTTTTGGATTATTGCCATCCGCTTGTCTTTCACCGTCGGTGAGTATTTCTAAACCACCTGCATCCAGCATTTGCATCATCATGGAGGTTCCACTCCGCGGTAAACCAGAAACAATGGTAATTCTTCCTTTCATGAGTTCTTCCATAACTTTTTTGTGGGGTTCAGCCTTTTCAGGCGTTTTCAGATAGTTTTCGTAAATATCGAAGAGAAATTTCCGGGCAGGAAAATACCGTGGCATCATGCCTGCAGTGACTTCGAATGCCTCTGCTGCATTTTGAAACAGCTGAAGTTGAAATAATGATTTTCCAAGAATAAAATGCGCCATGGGAATGTGATAGAGAAGTCCAATGGCATTCAGTGCATTATCAGCAGCCTCTTCGTATTTTTTGAAATAGAACAAATTCTGCGCTTTCCCAAGATAGGCCTGGGCATTATTCTGGTCAATTTTCAGTACGACTTCGTAAACGTCAAGCGACTGATGATATTTGCCCAGATTATAATAGACCTTACCAAGTTCAAGATTCAGCAAAAGATTGTATGGATTTCGCTTTTTCAGCTCATCGAGTAAGGCCATCGCTTCCAGTCTTTTTTTCTCAGCAAGCAGCAGTTTGGCTTCAAGAAGACCAATGTTGAGAAATTTCTTGTTATATACATCATCATTGAGCGCCTTCATTTCATCAAAAACAATCCGGACTTTATCGAATTGCTTGAAAGCGACATAGCAATTGGCAAGATCAAGACTGAAGCGAATATCCTGCGGTTCTTTTTTATGCAATTCCTCAAGAATTGGCTGTGCCATTGCATAATTTCTTCGGGCCATATAAATCTGGGCAAGATTCAGCTGCAGGTCGTTTTCTGCTTCCCGCATCGCCTTCATATTATCTTCGCCAGGGTCCTGAATATAGCCAAGATCAATCAACTGTTGCAATGCTTCAGCAGAAGTGTAACTGTCTTCTTTCATGTCTTCGGGATGTTCGCCAAAATCGCCTTCCACATCATCCCAGCTGTCGATGTATTTTATATCAGGCTGTTTTTCGAAGGCGCTGGCCAGTACTTTTCCATCCATATCACTTCCCACCGGAAGTCCCATGGCTACAAGAAGTGTAGGAGTAACATCCAGCAGAGTAGCTCCGTAAATACGTTCATCTTTTTTAATACCGGGGCCGCTCATCACAAAAACACCGAAAGGATTGTGTTCCAGTGCCGGTGCGGCATTGTATTTTGGCATATCACGAAGTCTGAAGTGATCAGAATGAAAGCCATGATCCGAAAGCAGAATGATGGTTGCATCTTCTCCGGCCAGTTCCAGAAGCCGCTCAAGCATCATGTCATGATACTGATAAGCACCTTTTACTACATCCTTGAAAAGTTCAAAAAGATTATCCGGAATTCCTTTGATTTGCGGGGGATAATAGCGCATGAAGCCATGACTGAAGTGGTCGATGCTGTCGTAATACACCGCTGTGAAATCCCATTCAGTATTATCCATCAGATAAGTTGCCGTAGAATGAATGGTAGCAGTGTCTGAAATCATTTTTGATAATGAAATGATGAGCTTGCGCATATTCTCATCGTTTTCAAGATCCATTTTTGCCATCTCAGGAATAAATGGCAGCATGTGCTGGACCGTTAACTCGCTCGGATGAACTCTCAATGGAGAAATTTCTTTAATAATCTCATTGGGATGAACTGCGCCAATCGGAACTTTCCATGATTCACCTTTCTTGTTGTGGGCGCGCTGATACATATTTGAAACCATAACGCCATTGATGGGTTCAACCGGGTGACTGGGCCACCAGCCAATGATGTTCTGTTTATAACCTTCGTGATGAAGAATATTCCAAAAAGCCCTGGTCGTGCGGTTTGAACTGCTTATGTTTTTCAGACAGCCATTTTCGACATCGGGTTCAACAAATCCTAAAATTCCATGTTTGTCACCACGTTTCCCTGTGGCAATCGATGTCCAGAGTATAGGTGACATGGGCGGATCGAGTGTTGCAATATTACCCATCACCCCGTTTTCGACCAGGCGTTGAAGATTGGGCATTTTCCCTGCGTCCATCAATGGATTTATAACTTTCCAGTCTGCTGCATCCCAGCCAATTACCAATACTTTTTTCTTTGCCATCTGATTAATCCTTTTTTTCTTCGGTTTTTCCATCGGTTGCTTCTTTTTCCGCTTGGTCTTTTTTGTTTTTCAGCTGAGCTTCGCGCCTGACTCTTTTCCATTCAGCAATGGTATCATAGCCATAAGCCAAAATCCACATTGAACCTTCAGGGGTGATCTTTAGTTCTTCGCGTTCTCCCTTATCATTGATAAAGGAAAATTTCTTATTCAGTTTATTCATAATGTCAGGTAATTATTCAACAATGGGTGCAAAAATAATCAGAAAATCATTTACAAATCAGGAAATTTGTGATAAATGCGTTTATACTGACCTATTATAACAATAAAATATCACCACTGATGTAACTGATAGCACATCTGTAGCTTAATCTTTCCGGGATAAAAAAATATCAGATTAAAGAATACACGGTTTCAGAAATGACAAATCATTGAACAATCAGCATTTCATCTGATTTAGTTGTTTCAGTGCTGACAGAAATAATATAAGCGCCGGGGCAGAATGACGAAATATCTAAATGAGCAGTTGGATCAACATTATTTTGCAGCACAATGCGGCCTGATAGATCATAGATTGTGACCATGCTGTTTTCTGTCAGATTCATATTTATAATGTCATCGGCGGGATTAGGATAAAATGACGGTTTCTTATAATCACTTTCAGCGATACTTGTCCATGCTGAATTTACTGCAAATGCTGCAATCTGGTCTCCAGCCACTGAAATGGATGTGAATAAGCCATTGCTGGTATCGAAGGTGCCGAAAACACCGCCGGCTGTTTCATCATACAACATTCCATACAGGGTGCCGGTGTTGCTGTCCCACGAAATATCCTGACCGTAACTGAGCGCTAAGCCTGTGCTGCCAATGAGTGTTGATGTTCCGGTAAATCTGTCGATGGAATAAAGCTGATCGTCATTGATGGTTACTCCGTATAGCGCCCCGACTTGCGTTGCTTCTAAAGCAATAAAAACACCGGAACCGCAAACACCAATTTGACTGGCCTGCAGCGTGTTTATGTCGAGTTCATATAGTATTGAAACTGTATCGTTGAACCCAATTATATAAGTCTTGTCATTCAGCTCACAATAGGTTGCAGCCATGGGCGATGACGGCATTCCACTGATGGCACCCACAGTCATCAGTGTCCCGTCGGAATAAACTATATCTACTTTTCCGCTGATCCTGAAAACATAAAGCAAATTATCAATGAATTCGAAGCTCATCGGAAAATCCATTACGTCGAAAAAGGCGATGGAATCAAGGACTCCGGTTGTCAGATCAACAGCATTGAAACTTTTATTATCAATATTCACAGCATAGGCAAAATGGTTGTAAGGCGGAACTGAAGCTGCGAATAAAGTAGCAGAAGTGGTATCATTGGCCGGATTGATGTCGTTGGCCATTATTACGGTTGCTTTCATTTCATAATTACCGGCTGCAGCAACTGTGAAAGGAATATTGAAAACAATTGTTTTATCGGTTGCTGGCTGCAGTGGCTGCGCAATGAAGGTCATGTTTTCGTTATAAACTTCAGTCGCGTTGAAATTGATTTTCAGATTGACTGAATAGGATGAAGCAACAACGGATCCCGTATTTCTGATTGATACTTCAGGGTATATGACATCACCAACAAAAGCCATATGAGGACTGATGCCGGTTGCAGCCAGGTCATCGCCGCCCGGAGAACTGATTTCAACGTTGTCGATGCAAAAGCCCCATGACCAACTGCCAGCATCACTATAATGAAAACGAATCATGGCGTTGGCCGACAAATAGGAAGAAATGTCAATAGCATAATCGTCAACCCAGATTCCATTGGTTTCGGGGAGCGTTTCAATGGTGATAAAAGTGATACCGCCATCAATACTGATCTGCACTTCGGTCACATCCGAAGCGGTATAGCTGAGATAGTCAAATTCGAGAATGGCTCCTGCAAGGGAATTATTAAAAGAGGGAGTTGTGAGATTCACATTGCTCATGTCGCAATTACATGAGTCATCGTTGGCGCATGCATAAGTAGTGTGAGGCGGAATATTCCAGTATGCCGAGCTCAGATCTGTTCCAAACTGCCAGCCGTAGGTGGCCAGCCCGTAATCGTTGGTCCATCCGGAAGGGAGCGCTGCGCCTTCAAAGTCTTCGCTTAGAATTGTAACCTTTGAGCCACCAGTCGGCTGAAAAAAAGAATTGGTTGCAGATAATGCAGCCAGATTTATAAGCAACAAAACAAGAATAAAGCAAGCGTAAAGTTTTTTCATAGCGGACCATTTAATTACAAATAAGTGGCTGAAAAACATACATGAGGGACAAATATATATAAATAAAATGTGTGATGCAAATAAAAAAAAGGCCGCAGTTGCGGCCTTTTAAAAATAAAATGAGTATTACTGAATCTGCAGTTTTTTACTTACTACACCATTATCAGTAACGATGTTGAGAATATAGGTGCCTGCTGACAGGTTTTTCACATTAACTACAGCGTGGCTGTCATTTACTGATTGAGAAGCTACAACCTGACCGTTGATATTTACAACTTCGATAATTGAAATATTGGCATTGGCATCAACCACCACAAATTCCGAAGCGGGATTGGGGAAAACGGACGAGCGAACTGAGTTTTCATTCAGCGATGACTGTAAGTATGGGATTGCAAAACCACATATTTCCATTTCAGAAACACCATCTCCAAATAAATCATTGCCGCTCAGCAGGGCTGTTGTTGTATCGCAAACGCTCAGCATACCACCTGGAGAAGTTGTTCCATCATATAAGGCAAGATAGAATGTGCCGTCAATAGCAAATTCTGCATCCTGAGCATATGCTGCATTTGTGCCTATGTCACCAATCAGGGTTGCAACACCTGTTGCTTTATCAAGTTTAAATAAGGAATCGGTTACAATATCCAATGTATAAAGACTTCCATTTAAAGGATTGCAGGCGAGGTTGATGAATACCGAACCGGCAACACCGCTTTCGCCAAGCAATGTAGCCGTTCCGGTTGTCATATCAACTGAATATAGTCCGGTTGAAGAAACACCATACATGGTTGCAGTGAGCGGGTTGTATGAAATGCCATTAAGACCAGTGCCAAGGGGGCCTATTTCTGTTCTGGCTCCGGTAGCAGTATCAAGTGTTATCAGCGTGTTATCGGTATAAACGATACCATACCATTTATTATTTGCCCATGCGCCACCAGATACAAAATTTGCAGCGTCGGCAGCAAGCTGCAGAACAACAGAAGGAGCATCCAGATCAATGATAACCGGACCTGCAACGAGTGATGCGCTGGTTGTGTAAGCAATATATCCGAAAGCTTTATTTGTCATTGAGGCTATTGTCACAGTTGAATTCATGGTGTCGTTGGATGTTTCACCATCACCAGCAAGTTGTGTATATACTTCAACGGCATAGTTACCGCCAGTTGCATTCCAGCTTGAAAATGATACCTGCTGAGTTGTTGCAGCAGCCAGTGAAGTAACAGTTTGAGTATTGGTATAACCACCCGGATTGATAGTCATTGTTACATCAAAAGTCTGGCTGGAGGTACCAAAGTTTTGAACGGTAGCTTTTGGGATGATGGATCCAACAAGTCCGCTGGACAAATCAATAGAGGCCATACCAACATCATTTGCTGCAGGCTCCATTATAACAACATTATCAAGTCCCATATACATACCCCAGGGTGATCTGTATCTGAAACGAACCTGCATTGCTGCATTTTTTTCAGCTGTTACATTGAGTTCAAGGTGAGCAGGAGCAGACCAGGCACCCGTATCAGCACCGGTCTTCAAATATTTTGTCACCCATGAAGTTCCATTGTAAACCTGAACTATAAAAGAATCAGGATCTGATGAAAAGTTGTTGTAATAGAAGTCAAAACTGAGCAGAACCAAGCTTGCCGCTGAAGTGTTGGCTGCCGGAGAAGTTAGCGTTACATCCATGGTTGTGCCTGAACCGCCAGCATCTGAGTCGGCAAAGGCAAATCCGGTCCCGTCAAGGGTTCCACCTGCATTTGTGCCATCGTCCCACACCCAGGCGTTTGCTGTTGTACCGGTATTGGTAATAGTCCAGGTTGCAGGAATTTCTGTTGTAAATGCTTCGCTCATAAAAATGGCTTTTGCAGATGCAACAGGTGCTTGTTTGGTGATTATTTGTTTTGCTCGTGCAAAATCACTGTAATCGGTTTTCTGGGCATGTAGGTTCTGAGTTAAGGCTGAGAACACTATGATGCCCATTGTTAAAAGAGTGGAAGTTTTTTTCATAGCTTAATTTTTAGTTTTGTGCTTCAAATGTACATATTATTTCGATGATGCAAATTATTAAAAAAAATACTTTTTAAACATTTAACCTTTTATAATACAAATGATTAAACATTGTTGTTAACATTTTTCTTCTGCATTTGCATGAAACCGTACACATATTTTTTAACCAGCCAGGCATTTTAAGGCACTTTCATATCCACTTTCAAAAAGTTTTTCCGCGTTGCTCAAGTTAAAATATCCGTAAGAGGAAATATTTTTAGGTTCAATAATTATATCTGGCTGCAGAATTAAATCTTTAAAATGGCTGTTGATTGAGAGATGAAAAACCCTCTCAGCAATATTTCTGATGCCTGGTTTTATATGTTGATGACTGATCGGATTTACATTCACCGCAACAATGAAATCTGCTTTTTCTCTCAGCGGTTTCAGTGGCAAATTGTCACACACGCCACCATCTACCATCAGATGATTGTTTATTACAACAGGTTTAAAGAAAACCGGTATCGACGAAGATGCCAGTACTTTCCGGGCAAGGTCACCGTTGTTATGATATTCTGCGTGGCCGGAATTAAGGTTTGTCAGACAAATCCAGATAGGAATCGACAAATCTTCGATGTTTTTGGTGCGTAGATTTTCGACCAGAATGCGAAAAAAACCGGTTGTTTTCATCAGCCCGGAACCAATCCAGCCGGGTTTGATGTAGCTGGTCAGTTTGTAGGAGCAAAGTAGTTTCAGAATGTCACTGGGACTGTAGCCATCTGCATAAAAAGCAGCAGTAATGGCTCCAGCACTTGTTCCTGAAATACAATCCGGTCTGTATCCCGATTCCTCCATTGCCTGCAAAACGCCGAGATGGGCAAATCCTCTTGCTGCTCCTCCGCTCAATGCCAGACCAATTGTTTTTCCGTTTTTCATTTTAATAAGATGATCTCTGAAGTGAAAAATCAAAAATAAGCAATTCCTTTTTAATATGTAATTTTACAATCAGTTATTTTCAAATTCCAGAAATGAATTCCATTTTTTCAAAACTGCTTCCGGGGCTGCTTCCGCTCATAGTGTACTTCATCGCAGATGAAATTTTCGGAACAGTCATCGGCATTGCAGTGGCTTTGGGATTTGGAATCATTCAGCTTATTTATATTCGCTTCCGGCAGAAAAAATGGGATCGTTTTATATTGTTCGACACTGCCTTGCTTATTACTCTTGGTGCGGTTTCGCTGCTGTTGGATGATGATAAACTTATTTATTGGAAATTCGTTTTGATGGATCTGTTGCTCATCGGATTTATTCTTTTTTCATTGCTGTCGCAAAAAAATCTGTTTCTGATTATGTCGAAGCGCTATGTGGGCGACATTGAAATGGGCGATAAGCAAATAAAGGCATTCAACACCAATCTTTGGGCATTTCTGGTTATTGCAGTTTTGCATGCAGGATCGACTGCTTTTTCAATTGTGTATTTAGAGAATTCTGCTACGGTCTTCATAGGCGGAACATTGTTGTATATCATGCTGGGCGTATGGATTCTGGCGGTATTTATCAATCAGCGAATCCATCGAAATAAAGTTTCCGAAGAATTTGTTCCGCTTGTAGATGAAGAAGGAAATATACTGGGACGCGCGTCCAGAAGCGAGGTTCACAATGGGTCGTTTAAAATGCATCCAGTGGTGCACCTGCATGTGATTCGAGATGATGGAGCTTTCCTGCTTCAGTTGCGGCCAAAAGACAAACAAATTCAGCCAGGCAAATGGGATACTGCAGTTGGCGGACATGTTTCCTGGGGCGAATCCATCGAAAAGGCACTGCAGCGAGAAACAGCGGAAGAAATTGGATTGAAAAACTTCAAACCGCAATTTGTAAATAAATACGTTTGGCAAAGCGAGGTTGAGAAGGAGCTGGTTTTTGTTTTTGTATATCGCGCAACCATCGATGATAAATTCAGCCACACCACTGAAGTAGCCGATCTGCGCTGGTGGACGAAGCCGGAGTTGAAGCGAAATCTAAAAAAAGGGGTTTTTACGCCGAATTTCGAATATGACTATTCGATGCTGATGAGGTAGATTTTAAACCTTTTCTTTCAACAACTTCGTCAAAGTTTCAAACTTTGACGAAGTTTGAAAAAAGAAAAGGTTATCTGAAACTTTGACGAAGTTTGAAAGTCGAAAGAAAAGGTTATCTGTTATAATGCTTCTCCAGCGCTTCAGCAATCATCTCCAGCAAATTTTTCAGCGGACGGCTGAGCATCATCGAAAACATCGGCGGGATTGAAACGTGAGCGCCAACAGTTGCTTTTGTTTTTGGCAACTGATCATCCAGTTTTACAAACAATGTAATTTCGCCCGACACCGGCAGATTCATGTCGGGTTCTATTTCGATCAGTTCCTGGCTCTTTGATTTATAGCGAAGTTTCACCTGACCAGCTCCTTCGGCTTTAAACGAGCACCAGTCAGCAGTAGCTTCCCAGTTTTTCACCTGCGATGGAATGAGTTGATCGAAATTCCTGAAGTCGCTCAGGAATGAATAAACAGTTGCTCTGTCTGCATTGAGCAGAACATTTTTGCTTTCGTATTCGGCCATGATTATTTTCCCCAGGTTTCAGGTTGTTCGCGCCACTGATTAAGCAATTCGAGTTGTTCGCGAACGATAGAGCCTTGTTCCAGTGCGGTTTCTATAAGGTTTGGATAATCACTTAATGTGATCAGTGTGCAATTTGCTCCGATGAAACTTTTTTCAGCATGAGGAAATGCGTAACTGAAAATTGCAGCCATCCCCAACACTATTCCTTTTGATGCACGAATGGCTTCAACAGCTTTAAGGCTCGAGCCACCGGTCGAAACGAGATCTTCGATCACCACCACTTTCTGTCCGGGATTCAGCACACCTTCGATCTGATTCTGAAGACCATGATCCTTGGAAGATGAACGCACATAAATAAATGGAAGATTCAGTTCCTGGGCGATAAGCATACCCATGGGAATCCCAGCAGTGGCAACACCCGCAATCACTTCGGTGCCGGCAAATTTATCGCTGACGACTTTCACGAAATATTTCAGAATATTTGTCCTGATTTCAGGATAGGATAATGTTTTGCGGTTGTCACAATAAATTGGTGACTTCCATCCGCTTGCCCATGTGAACGGATTTGCGGGATTCAATTTAATTGCGTTTATTTGCAGAAGCAAACGTGCAGTCTCTCTGGCTGTTTCCTGTGTGTAAATCATGACACAAATGTATAAAGTTTTTCTCAGGGACAAAGTTATTAATTTCGTTGAAACCGGTAGTAATTCGACCAGTTCCGATGTGATTTTTAATGAACCGTCGTTCCGTGAAATTCAAACATTGCTGAAAGAAATTGACAGCGACGATAAACACATTGATTTTAATTTTGTATCAGCTGATCCGGAGAAACTTTTCATTCTTTTCTATACGCGAATGCGCATAATGGCTGCCGCCGGAGGAGTGGTTATCAACGAAAACAATGAAGCGCTGTTTATTTTTCGCCGCGGACGCTGGGATTTACCCAAGGGCAAAATCGATAACGAGGAAACTGAAGAAGAAGCCGCACTTCGGGAAGTAACCGAAGAAACCGGGCTTCAGAAAATATCCCTGGGTCAGAGACTATCTTCAACTTACCATGTTTATACCATCGGAAGTGAATGGATTCTGAAAGAAACTCATTGGTTTATAATGAAAGCGAGCATTGATGAAAAATTGGTGCCGCAGGCCGAAGAAGGAATCACTGAAATAAAGTGGGTCGCAAAAAGCGCACTACTGAAAATGAATGCTCTTGTCTATCGCTCATTGCGCGATGTGGTGAAGGAAGTTGAAATAATAATTTAGGCGCAACGCGCAGTGCTCAGCGCATAACCTTGAATGAATCATGAACAGTGAACAAGGAATTTCGATGGAAGAAGTAAGCGTGCCGTAAAAAATTCTTCATTATTCTTACTTCCTTGTTCCTTAATCAGAGTTCATAATCTCACTGTCCCACATCCGGCATGTTGCTGACAACCTTTGTCCCTGCGTGTTTTTGAAACAATTCAATCAAGCCGCGACTTGGAACAGGAGTGCAATAATCAATAAGCTTTCCGGACTTGTCGATAAACATACCATGCGGATAAGCCGATAATCCAAGGTTTTCGGCCATAACCCAGTCGCCTCCGAAATGATAGATTGGGAAACTGAATTTATTATCTTCGAGAAAATAAAACAACTTCAACGGTTCACGATCCATGCTGACAGCTACAAATCGTATGCTGTCGTTCCATTTTTTGCACAGCTGATCGGCTACCAGAAGTTCCGACAAACAAGATTTACTCCAGGTAGTAAAAAACAGAATAAATGTATATTTTTTATTCAGCGAATCGTTGTTGAACACATTTCCTTCGAGCGAGCTGAAATTCATTGCCGGCGCTGTGTTTCCAGCATTAAAACGGGTAAGCGAAAAACTCAGATTTCGTGCAATGCGTGCCTGAATATCAAACTTTGTTTTTTTTGCATATAGGTCGAGCACTTTTAGCAGACTGTCCTGTCGGATGGTTTTCAGCGAGTACCAGTCACGCATATTGAGAAGCAGAACCGCTTCGCGAAGTTGTTCATTGCGCAGCAGCGAATCTTTACCCAAAGAATCAAGCAATCCGCCGAGATTTGGTTTCAGGTTGATGTTGAGTACAATGTCATACGGCTGAATTTTCCTCGAAGTGCCAAAAACAAAATCAGAAAAGTAGCTGCTGAAAAACTCCATGTATGCAACATTGTCATACAGAATTGGCTTTTTATAAATATAATTGTCGAAGAGATATTTTCTGCTTTTCGACTGCATGTTCAGCTGCATTGTTGCCAATGAATAGTCGCAGTAATTGCGAAAAAAATCGTTGTTTACATATTTATATCGGGCTGAAACTGCCTGAACAAAACTATCGACCTTGTTTTTAGGAGGCCGTGTAAAAGCGTAAGATGAGGTGTTTCCATCAATTCCCGAAGTTTCAATAATAAACGAAGAATAGTCGTTATTAAATTTTGAAACCAGTTGGTTGATATCGGTCGAATCAGTATTGCGGATAGAGTACTGGAGTTTAATGGTAGATAGCAATGGAATGTGAATGCGATTTGGATCTTTGTAATCGAACGGAGCAAATTCAATCTCATAGGTTTTTCCGGATGGAAGATAAATTTCGCTGCTCGTGAAATCCATAATGCGAAAAAAACCGGTTATCACCTGCTTCTCATATACATTGAAAGTGAACTGAAAATGTCCGGTGCTGTCGATGACGGTGCTGGCAAGAATAGACTCACGATTGCTGATATAATCGTCGGTTGTGTATAGGCGGATGCGGAGTTTTTCGGCGCCCGGCGCGTAACCTTTGATGATGGTTTTTGCTGCAAACAGATTAGCTGCGATCAGCAATGATATTACAAATACAGCGATTCTGGGATTCATGGGCTTACCTTTCGGAAAATAACGCAGCAATCGGGCGCTTATTGCCATTCCATAATTTGTTTAGCCACAACCACCGGAACAAATTGCTGAATATTGCCGCCATTGCGATGAATATCGCGAACGATGGATGAATTGACAGGGGTGTGTTCTGGACGCGAAAGCAGGAAAATATTTTCAATATCTGAATTCAGCATTTTGTTTACCTGACCGACACTCCGTTCGAATTCAAAATCAGCGGCAGTGCGCAATCCGCGTAAAATATATTTCGCATCCTGACTGATACAATAATCAACCGTGAGGCCGTGATACGAATCAACACGGACATTTTTCAAATCAGCCAGGACTGTACGCAACCATTCAATTCTTTTTTCCAAAGGAAAATAGTTTTTCTTATCGGCGTTGACCCCAACGGCAACGATCAGTTCATCAAAAAGCAATGCTGCCCGCCTGATGATGCACTCGTGGCCCACGGTTACAGGGTCGAACGATCCGGGAAATACGGCGATTTTTTTCATGGCGGACGAATTTAATAATCAAATTTAAACAATTTATTGAATCAACTTCCGAGTCCGCGTTGACGCACAGCTTCGAAAATAATAATTCCCGCACTGACTGAAACATTGAGCGAAGCCACCTGTCCCGCCATGGGTATGCGAATCCATTCATCGGCAATTTTGAGTATCGGCACTGAAATCCCGTCTTCTTCGCTGCCAAGAATTATACCTGCAGGTACATTGAAATCCGCTTCGCTGTACAGTTTTACGGCTTTTTCGCTCGCTGCAAATAAACGGATTCCGCTTTGCTGCAGATATTTCAGCGCACCGTTCATATTCTTTGTTTTCACAACAGGAACATTCAACAATGCTCCGGCAGAAGAACGCACAGCATCTGCAGTTACCGAAACACTTTTGGTTTCAGGAATAATAATCCCGGTAACTCCGGCTGCATCGCAGCTGCGGGCCATAGCGCCGAAATTGCGCACATCGGTAATATTATCCAGAATCAGAAACAAAGGCGTGAGTCCTTTTTCAAAAGAATCCATCACCAGATCTTCAACCGTGTAATAATGTACCGGCGCAATAAATGCCACAACGCCCTGATGATTGCCGCGGGTGATCCGCATAATTTTTTCAACCGGCACCCTTTTAATCTGAAGCTTTTTGTTGCGGGCCTCTTCAAGAATCTCAACGATTCCGGGTTTGCGATCAGAGCCGGTCACAATCAGAATGTGTTCGATGGGTGTTTCCTTCTCAAGCGCTTCGAGAACAGGGTGAATGCCGAAAATAAAATCTTTGTCTTTCATAATTTATTGTCTCCAAATATCAACTGCACGGAACCAGTTATCTTTGTAAACTGGCGCCCTCTGCAGGCTGTAGTCATTGTCACTGAATTTGTTTTTCAATTTTTCAAACGTGAAAGTGATGGAAAAAAAATTATTTTCCTCACCATAAATCCACGATTCACTGTCATCGGTGCGATAAACAATATTGGGTGCGCCAAACACAATATAAATCATGCCGCGGTCGGTTTGCCACCCTTCGGTATGCGAGGTGAATAGCCGGTTTGAATTCATCACCCGCGAATAATATTTTCTGATCAGGTTGCGCGTACGTTCTTCATGGCCACCAATCTTCAGCCAGAAAGCCTCAATCCCGGCGACTTTATTGTCCGATTCAGCAATTTTTTTAAACTCCTTTTGAGTTGAAATGTATCGGATAGGATTCATCATCGCTTCGTGAGAGTTGACATCCGGAAAACCGCTTTCGGTGCAGAGTAGCGTGAATCCTTTATTCATGGCCGGGTCTGCTGTGATAAAATAAATACCTCTACTGAAAGTATTAATGCGGAATTCGTTGCTGCCACCCAGAAATTCAATTTCTACCAGCGAGTCAGATTCAAATTGTTGAGGAATTATATTTTCAAATGCATAAGGCGGAGAAGGAATCGGAAATGAATCTTCAAAGAAATAGCATTTTAGCTTTTCGGGCGATGCACCATGGTAGGAGAGTGAAACTGTGGTGCCATTGGTGCTTGTAAACGCAGATGGAATGCTTAGTATATCTTCGGAAGGCTCAAACCATTGCGAGCTCAGTTTTCCGGATTTATCCACCGGCAACATGATTGTTTGACGAGTATCCTTATTGTTGTCGCGCACCGAAATATAAGCAATACAATTTCGGCCGGTTTTGACATTCAATGAGATTTCACTGGAAATACTTTTCGCAACAGTACTATCCTTTTCAAAACTGATGTTTGTTCCGGTGCTGTCGGTCCAGCGTACATCGTTGTATGAATCAAACAAAACGACACGAATAGTTGCATTTGCAATAAAGGGATCCATAGCTTTTTCACGAACATACAGAAATCCGTTGGGATCCAGATTGATTTTAAGTTTTGACGTGCTGTCGTTCAAATGAATAATATAAGCAGACTTACATAAGGGTTCAAAATCATCCTGGTAAGAAGGCGCAATATTTTCGCTTGACATTTTTATATAGGAAACGCAGCTGATCAGCATTGCAGAGAATGCAAGCAGGAATGTGAAAAGCAAATATTGGCCGCGGATTTTCATTAAAACGGTTTTCAGCTTTTTTCGGAAACCAGCAATTGCTGATAAGGAACGCGAGCCTGAATGGAGCGTCCGAGTGTTACTTCGTCAATATATTCGAGTTCATCGCCGATGGAAATACCTCTGGAAATGGTGCTGAAAGAAATGTTGAGATGTTTCAGTTGTCGAAAAATATAGAAAGCAGTGGTATCGCCTTCAACCGTAGCCGATAAGGCCAGAATGATTTCGTTGATCGGATTTTCTTCAACCCGTTGCTGCAGAGAATCAAGAAATATATCCTGGGGCCGTATTCCGTCGATGGGCGAGATGAGGCCGCCGAGCACGTGATAAACGCCATTGAATTGCGAGGTCCGTTCTACCGCCATCACATCGCGGATGTCTTCGACCACGCAGATAACCGATCTGTCGCGCGATGGATTGGCACAGACCGGACATGTTTCAGAGTCGCTGATATTGTGGCAAACCGAGCAATAAGTAATTTTTTCGCGCAATTCAATCAGACTATTGCCCAATGCCGTTGATAATGATTTGTCCTGACGAAGCAGATGCAAAGCCAGACGCAGAGCAGTCTTACGCCCAACACCCGGAAGCTTGGACAATTCTGATACAGCATTTTCAAGATACTTCGATGGCAACTGCTCGAAAAACATGCGCTATTTTTTTGTAAAAGTACAAAAAAGTGGTGATCCGCACAAGTGCTGGTTTGTAAGTTTCCAACAGAGAATTATTGAAAAGCGTATCAATATTTTATTTATAATATTGTACATTTAGCAACTATTTCATCGAATTGGTTGTCTGTAATAGTTGTCCGAAGGTTTGATTATTTAAATTAAAGCGAGTCAAATACGCACCAAATTCCCCCAAGATATGAAGAGATTATTTACCATTGTAGTTGTTTGTTTACTTTCATTTCCCAACCTTTTTTCGCAAGTTGTTTCAACTCCGCAAACCGGAACATATCGGCCATCAGCGCTTGATTCCTCCAGGTTTGCCGGCATGAGTTGGGCCGAAATGATGTCGGATCAGAGCATTAATTTTTATGCGGTCCGCGATGCCTTCAATAATTTTTGGGCAGGCCGCACACCCGACAAAGGCAAAGGTTATAAACCTTTTCGCCGTTGGGAAGCCATGATGACTCCGAGGGTTTATCCCACGGGTGAGCGCATTGTGACTGACGCTGAAATCATGAAACGTTATAAAGTTTTCGAGGAGCAGTTTTCGGTGCCTGAAAGCAGTACCAAAAGTCTGACGGGCACGTGGACTGCTTTGGGTTCCAATGGCGCACCAACAGGTTCACCCAGCGGTCAGCCGGGAGGCACGGGACGTGTAAATTGCATTGCATTCAACCCGTTGAATTCAAACATAATGTATGTCGGAGCTCCTTCTGCAGGTCTTTGGAGAACCAGAAACGGCGGCACCAGCTGGGCGCCGGTAAACGACACCTTTGCTGTTGTTGGTGTATCAAGCGTGGTAATAAATCCTCTTGACACATCCATCATGTACATTGCCACCGGTGATGGCGATGCAGGTGACACCTACACTGTCGGCATTATGAAATCGACCAACAGCGGACAAAGCTGGCATTATACCGCTTTTCATCCATCGGTGCAGGGAGGATATCTGATACGAAAACTTGTGATGCATCCCACCAATCCGGATATTATGTGGGCAGCCACCAACGGGGGCGTTTTGAAAACAACCGACGGCTGGGCTACATACACTGTTTCCACTGGAATAAATGGCACATTTGATATAGAATTGAAACCCGGTGATCCCACAACTGTTTATGCATCAACATATACAGCCGTTTACAAATCGACTGATGGTGGCGTAACATTCACTGCCGTCACATTGCCGACTCCGCCAACAAATGGTTTCCTGCGCATTGCTATCGCTGTTACGGCAGCCGCTCCGGACAATGTTTATGCAGTTTGCGGCCGAAACGACGTTTCTCCATATACCAATTACGCTGGTTTTGGCGGTTTTTACAAATCGACAAATAGCGGAACCACGTTTACTGAAGTTTATAATGAAACTACAGCGAACCACAATCTGCTCGGTTGGTCAGCCACCTTCAATGACACAGGCGGACAATCGTGGTACGATCTCGATATAACTGTCAATCCGGGAAACGCAAACGAAATCTTTATAGGTGGTGTCAATATTGTCAAATCCACCAATGGTGGAACTTCATGGGCTTGCAACGCCTATTGGATGACAGGATATGGCTATGCATATAGTCACGCCGATCATCACGCTTTTGCATGGCTTCCGGGAAGCACAACTACGTTATTCAACGGCAATGACGGTGGCATTTTCAAAACCACCAATAATGGCTCTGCCTGGACCGATATCAGTGGCAATCTTTGTTTGAATCAGCTTTGGGGAATGGGAATTTCGACAACCAATTCAGGACTGATTATGACCGGCTGGCAGGACAATGGTCTGAACAAATTGCTAGCTAGTGCCTGGACGCACGTTCGTGGGGGCGATGGCATGGAAGTGATGTGTACACCCGGCACCGATGCCAGGTTGTTCGGTTCTTATGCAAATGGGGATTTTTATTATTCAACCAATGGTGGAGGCTCGTGGTCGGATATTACCCCATCGGCGTCTGCCGGAGGGGAGTGGGTAACTCCGATTATCATGGATCCAAACAGTACCACCAAAATTTACACAGGATATACAACCGTTTATTACAACGGCAATGCAACCCCGACAACGGCAAACTGGACAACAAAAGGAACCGTTGGCGGAACCGGCAACATCTTTCGCATGGCGCTTGCCCCATCAGCTTCGACAACGACCATGTATGTTATCAAATCCAGTGGAGTTTATAAAACCACCACACTTACCAATGCAACGCCTACCTGGACCGATGTGACAGGCAATCTGCCCGTTACTGCAGCCATGCTTAGTTATATTGCCGTTGATCAAACCGATGCCAACAGGGTTTATGTCACTTTCAGCGGTTATGTCGATGGCACAAAAGTGTACATGAGCACAACTGGCGGAACGACCTGGACCAATATTTCCAGTAATTTGCCGAATCTGCCGATGAATTGTGTGGTTATTGATAAAAATTCAGCTACACACGCCATGTATGTTGGCGGTGATGTCGGTGTTTATTACAAAGATGATACTTCTCCAACCTGGATTCTTTACAGCGACGGACTTCCAAATGTGGTTGTGAAAGAACTCGAAATTTATTATGGAGCTACGCAGGCAGCTCATCGTCTGCGGGCCGGCTCTTATGGACGCGGTGTTTGGGAAAGCGATCTTTACACCCCGCCAACCATTGCTCCTTCATGCGATTTTACGGCAAGCGCCACCTATGCTTGCACCGGATCTACCATTCAGTTCACCGACATGAGTCTTTACAGCCCAAGCAGCTGGACATGGACTTTCACGGGCGGTACGCCAGCCTCATCTCCACTGCAGAATCCTTCAGTAGTTTACAGTGCTCCCGGCACCTATCAGGTTAGTTTAACTGTTACAAATGCAAATGGAACTGATACTGAAACAAAGACCTCATACATTACAATAGGGCCGAACAGTTCCCCATTTATGGAAGATTTTGGAGCCTCTCTTTTTGCTCCGACCAACTGGAAACTAAGTGGAGCGGCATGGAAAAGAGCAAATTCAACCAGCGCGCTTGGCACAGCTACAACATCTGCATTGTTTGAGTGTTACTATTTTAGTGCCGGCTCTACCGGCGATCTGACTTCTCCTTCTGTAAATCTCACTTCGCTCGGAGCAAGTCCGGTTCTGAATTTCAATGTCTCGTACCGTCAATATACCACTGAAACGGATCGCCTGCAGGTATTTATTTCTACCGACTGCGGTACTAGCTGGACCAGCTTGTTTGACAAAAATGGTACAACTTTATCAACCGGTGCTGCAACTACAACTTACTGGAGGCCGGCTGTTGCAGGCGACTGGCGCCAGGAAACAATTGCTTTGCCTGCATATGCCAGTCAGACAGTGATGCTGAAATTCACAGGCACCTCCAATTATGGCAACAACATTTGGATCGATGATATTGAACTTACCACTGCAGCTTGCACAATCGGGGATGCTGGAACAATTTCAGGAACATCTCCTGTTTGCCAGGGACAGAGCGGTGTTTCATACTCTATTGCAGCTGTTTCCGGTGCAACATCATATGAATGGAATGTGCCTGCCGGAGCAACCATAGTTTCCGGAAACGGAACCAATTCCATAACTGTTGATTTTTCAACAGCAGCTGCATCCGGTTATGTTTCGGTTAAGCCAAAGAACGCTTGTGGCTATGGCGCATCGTCATCGGGTGGGGTAGTCGTTAATCAGCTGCCTGGAACGCCAGAAGAAATTATTGGAACAGCAACTGTTTGCCAGGGACAAAACAATGTGTTTTTCAACGTTCCCGAAATTTGGAATTACCTGACGAATCAGGATGGGTATGTTTGGACATTGCCAGCTGGAGCTACCATTGCTTCGGGCAACAATACCGATTCTATATATGTAAACTTCTCCACGTCCGCGGTGTCAGGCAATATTTCGGTTCATGGGAATAACGCCTGTGGTAATGGATTCGAGTCCCCGCTTTTTGCAATCACTGTAAATCCAGTCCCAGCGCAGCCTTCGGCTATTACCGGCAATACTTCTCCATGTCAGGCTGTTACTGGTCTGATCTATTCGGTAACCAATGTGCCCGGCGTTTCTTATGCCTGGACTGTTCCGGCTGGGTGGATCATCACGGCTGGTCAGGGAACCAGCAGCATTACCGTTACATCGGGCGCTGCATCTGGTAATATTCAGGTAACTCCTTCGAATGCTTGCGGTAACGGAACCGCACAAATACTGGCTGTGTCAGTTTCAGCATTGCCTTCGCAACCTTCAGTAATTACAGGAACCGGTTCACCTTGTCAGGGCAGCAGCCAGAGCTACAGTGTGACCAATGTATCCGGCATCACATACACCTGGTTATTTCCTTCGGGATGGAGCCAGTCAGGCGGCGGAACGACAAATTCTGTAACGGCAATTGTCGGCACTTCAGGAGGAACAATCACCGTTACTCCTTCCAACGGTTGTGGTGCTGGGACACCGCAAACAATGGCTGTCAGCACAAGCACTGTCCCGGCTCAACCATCCGCAATTACCGGAAATACCAGTCCATGTCAGAATGCAACAGCTCTTACTTATAATGTTACCAATGTCAGTGGCGTTACATATACCTGGACATTGCCTTCCGGATGGTCGCAGACAGGGGGCGGAACAACAAATAGCATTACTGTTACGGCAGGCACCGCTGCCGGCAATATTACTGTAACTCCATCCAATACCTGTGGTACCGGCACAGCTCAAACGCTTGCAGTTACAACAACAGCAGCTCCTGCACAACCCTCGGCTGTATCAGGCACCACAAGCCCTTGTCAGGGCGCAACTGGTCTTACTTACAGTTTAACCAATGTCAGCGGAGTAACTTATTCATGGGCACTTCCATCAGGCTGGGCTCAAACCGCAGGCGGAACCACCAATAGCATTACTGTTACCTCAGGAACCGCCGGTGGAACAATAACAGTTACACCTTCCAATACCTGCGGAAATGGAACTCCTCAGACATTGACTGTGTCAATAACCCCAGGACCTTCCATCAGTTCGCAGCCTGTAAATAGCACCATTGGTGTTGGCGGAAGCACTTCATTTTCTGTTGCGGCAACCGGAAGCGGATTGACTTATCAGTGGCAGCTTTCAACGGATGGCGGAACAACCTATAATAATATTACCGTTGCCGGCAGCAATCCAACTTATTCCGGCTGGACTACGGCCACTCTTTCGCTGAGTGTCGTTGGTGCAGGAAACAACGGTTACTTTTATCGCTGTATAGTTAGTGGCACATGCAATCCTTCTGTAACTTCAAATGGCGCCATGCTAAGTGTAGATGGCTCTCCGGCTATTACATCGCAGCCTGCTAATGTCGAGGTATGCGATAGTGACAATACTTCTTTTATTGTTACAGCTACTGGCAGTGGCCTGAATTATCAGTGGCAGCTGTCGACAGATGGCGGCACTACATTTAATAATATCACAACGGCCGGCAGCAATCCGACTTATTCGGGCTGGACAACAAATACACTTTCGCTTACTGCAGTAGATATTCTGAACAACAACTATCAATACCGTTGCATTGTTGATAACGGTGTTCCACCAGTGGCAACATCCAATTCAGCAACAATCACGGTTAATGATGTTCCTGCCCAGCCGTCGGCTATTTCGGGAACGACCAGTACCTGTCAGGGTGTCAGTGGTCTTGTTTATTCAGTGACCAATGTTTCTGGAATAACTTACACCTGGACTGTTCCATCCGGTTGGATTATAACTGCAGGTCAAGGAACCAATAGCTTAACAGTAACATCTGGATCGGCTGGTGGAACCATTTCTGTTTCACCTTCCAACGGATGCGGAACAGGTGTAGCTCAGACGCTTGCCGTTTCGATGTCGGCAGGCCCTGCACAGCCTTCGGCCATCAGTGGTAACACAACACCCTGCGAAAGCGCAACCAGCTTGATTTACAGCGTAACCAGTGTTGCCGGAGTAACCTACACCTGGAGTTTGCCTTCGGGTTGGGCAATAATCTCCGGACAAGGCAGCAGCAGCATTACGGCAACTGCCGGAACAACCGGTGGAACCATTACTGTGACGCCATCCAATGCATGCGGTGACGGCACTGCTCAAACTATTTCAGCAAGTATTGCACCTCTGCCAGCCCAGCCATCGGCTATCGCGGGTAACATAGCTCCATGCTCCGGCGCAACAGGATTGACTTACACTGTTACTGATGTTGCTGGAGTCACGTTTACATGGAGTGTCCCTACGGGCTGGTCCATTAATTCGGGGCAGGGCAGCAACAGCATTTCAGTTACTTCTGGCGCTGTTTCCGGATACATTTCGGTCATTCCTTCCAACCCATGCGGCAGCGGTATTTCGCAATCATTGCTGGTGAATCCGGGCACAACTCCCGCGCAGCCTTCGGCAATTAGTGGCGACATGGCTCCCTGCACTGGCACACCGGGTATTGTTTACAGTGTAGCCAATGTTTCAGGTGTAAATTATAACTGGACTGTTCCAGCGGGATGGAATATAACCGCAGGTCAGAACAGCAATTCAATTACGGTTACTGTGGGAGCAAGCGGAGGATCAGTTTCCGTTTCTCCAACAAACGCTTGCGGAACAGGGCCTGCACAAACACTTTCGGTAAGCGTTGGAGCATTACCTGCTCAACCATGGATCACTGGCAATATAGCACCATGTGTAGGAAGTACTGAAATTTATTCAGTGGTTTCAGTTGCAGGAGAAATCTACAATTGGAATGTTCCAACCGGCAGTACGATTACAGCAGGGCAGGGAACTAGTTCTATCAGTGTTACAATAGGCAGTCTCAACGGCAATATTACTGTTGTTCCACAAAACATATGCGGACTTGGCACTTATCAGAATCTGGCCATTATGCCTGTTCCACTAGTAATTCCAGGCATCGATATAGGAATTGCGCCCGGTGTGTGCGATGGTAGTTCTGTCAGCTTCAATCCTTCTGTTTCGAACGGCGGCTCCAATCCTGTTATCAATTGGTTTTTGAATGGCTCCATGGTCTATACGGGCCCGACCTATACTTCAACCGGCCCGGTTGACGGCGATGTTGTGTATGCCGTGCTGAATTCAAATGCAGCATGTGTTTCACCATCGACCGCGCAGTCGGGCAACAGCATTGTTACAGTGTACAATCTTCCGGCGGCACCGGTCATTACGCAGAGCAATGATACTTTGATTTCCAACTACACATACGGTAATCAGTGGTACATCACAACTTCAGGTATGATTCCCGGCGCATCCGATTATTTCTTTAATCCAGCTGCGAATGGTGATTATTACGTAGTTCATGTCGATTCAAACGGCTGCCAATCTTCACCGTCGCCTGTGCTGAATTACGTGATTAGTTTTATCGAAGAGCAATCATTTGTGGTGAGTGTTTATCCGAATCCATCGGGCGATGTGTTCAATGTTTCATTCTCATCGCTGCCGCTTGCGGGAATTAAAGTAATTGTGGTGAACGCACTTGGAGAAACTGTTTTCGAATCAGTCCCGGGTCAGCCATTGTTTAAAATTGATCTTGGAAATCGTGCCGACGGCATCTATTTTATGAATGTTATTTCAAACGGCGAAAATATCACTTTGAAGCTTATTAAAGGTAAGTAGCAGGTAATTAATTACATAATGACGGTTCTGCCAGTGCGGGGCCGTCATTATTTGTTAAATTTCTAAGGAATTTGAAAATTTATTAAATAAATTCAAAAATACTATTTACCTGATAATCATGTATTTAATTTAGTGTGTTAAAAAAAATACACAATGATGAACAAAAAAATGTTGCTACGTGTAAAAAATGCGTCTATCTTTGTAACTTGAACTTTTAGTTCATACACCATTACTCACAAACCAACAAAAGGAGGAACGCCTATCGGATAAAGTCTACACTCATTAAAACAGGAGGTCACATGAAAGCCCAACCTATGAGTGATGAACTTTTGGTACAGAAGTATATCCAAGGCGATCACAAATGTTTTCAGCTTCTCGTAAAACGGTACAAGCGTAAGTTGTACGGTTACATCTATGTCGCGGTAAAAGACTCGATGGTAGCAGACGATCTGTTTCAGGAGACATTTCTGAAAGTAGTAACAACGCTGAATTCGGGTGCTTACCGCGAAGAGGGCAAGTTTATCCAATGGCTTATGCGGATTGCACACAATCAGATTATTGATTATTTCCGCAAGGGCAACAAATTCCCGCAGGCGTCAACGGCCGGCTGCGAAGACGATGACATCTTCACTTTTATTTCGGACGAGGTTCCCAATGTCGAAGACCGCATGATAACCGATCAGATTCACTCGACATTGAATCAATTGGTGGAACAGTTGCCCGATGACCAGAAAGAAGTTCTTAAAATGCGTATTTATTACGACCTGAGTTTCAAGGAAATTTCCGAAGAAACCAATGTGAGCATCAACACAGCTCTTGGGCGCATGCGTTACGCCCTCATCAATCTTCGCCGAATGATTAAAGACCGCGAAGAAGTGTTAATTTCATAACAAAGTGCAATATTGAAAAATTTCGTGCGTTAGACAGATATAACCCAAAATCTGCCTATGCACGAAATTTTTACACCCCAATCCCTTGTTGAATTTCTCTATTCCAATCCCGAAACTCAATACGACGAAGAAACCCTCAACGAAATCTTCGCCGATGAGTTTTTGTTAGCACTTTTCGAAGAAGAAGCAACTCGTTTGCTGGCCAAATCGGGTCGCAGTTGCGAGCCTTCGAAACGGAGTTTACTCATGGTTGATCAGATGGCTGCAATGAACTCACAAAATGCCGGCGGACACCATTCTGTCATGTTTGTTTCGTAGCTTTGCAGCATGAAAAGGATTGTAATTCTGATTTCAGCAATTCTTCTGCTGACATCAAATGTTGTGTTCGCGCAGAAGACCGAAAGGCCTGTGCTGCGTGTCGATTTTTACCGCTGCGGTAATTTCAACACCGATACCATTGAAATCAAAGAAATGTTTTTTCAGAAAAACAATTCGCTTGACTCAAAGTCGATGGTTGACAACATCAATTATGGCGAATACCGCATTGAAGCTTATGCTGCAGATGGCAAATGTTTGTTCCGACGTGGCTACAGTTCGCTTTTCAACGAATGGAAAACCACCGATGACGGAAGAATATCATTTAAGAAGTTTGAGGAATCTGTACTGATTCCCTATGATTCTCAAATGCAATATCTGGTTTTTTCGATGCGCGATTCGCTGGACGCATGGTATTTTCAGAAGAAAGTAAATATAAAAAATGCAGCTAAACTGAAATATAAGAAAATTAAAAATTATCCGACGCAGGAACTCAATATTGCAGGAGCTCCGGAAGAAAAACTCGATATTCTGTTCATTCCGGATGGTTACTCCAAAAAGGACATGAAGCTGTTTGCCGAAGACTGTCGCAAAGCCATGGGATATATCATGGAGGCAAAGCCATTCAATGAGTTTCCCGATAAAATAAATTTCCGTGCGGTGATGGCTCCATCAAAAGAAAGCGGGACCGATTATCCGCATAAGAACATTTATAAAAAAACAATTCTGAATTCGAATTACAATACATTTGGTTCAGAGCGTTATCTGACAACATTGTCCTATCACGCAGTGATGGATGTTGCTGCCAGCGCGCCTGCCGATCATATTATCATTCTTGTAAACGATGCCGATTATGGCGGAGGCGGGTTCTACAATTTCTACACACTGGCTTCGGCGCACAACGAGCATTCGCCATTTTTAATTCAGCACGAAATGGGTCATGGGCTCGCTGGTCTGGGTGATGAATATTACACCAGCGATGTGGCGTACGACAGTTTTTACAACAACCGGGTTGAGCCATGGGAGCCGAATCTGACCACCCTTGTTGATTTCGAAAGCAAATGGGATTCGCTGCTGATCACTGGAACGCCAGTCCCAACGCCGATATCGGGCGACAACTGCAAAACGACCGGCGTTTTCGAAGGTGGAGGTTATTCGGCCAAAGGCATTTACCGTCCGGCTTGCGAGTGCACAATGAAATCGGTAATTTACGATTATTATTGCGAAGCCTGCAAAGCAACGGTACGGCGGACTGTGCGGTGGTATGCGGAGTAATTCGTAAGGTACTGCGTTAGTTTAAAGTTATAAAGTTTCAAGTTTATTCACCCATTAAATTATTTTCAAAAGTGTTCATGAGCTCGCCACTGCGTGTCTCGGTTATAAAGGTGACGTTTACGCGTGCGGCATGCGCACAACGCACCACGCACAAAGTTTTCTTCGATTGACGTTATCGTTCAAGTGAAGATTGGTTGATGTGTTTACAAATTACTTTGATACTAATTTTCGCAAAGGTTGAGATTGTTTCCCAAAAGCTCCTTTCCATTCACCACTGAAGTTATCCATTCACCCCAGAAATCAGCATGCAGACACAATTGCAAGCTGTTAGGCCCATTGATTTTTCTCTGATTAATCGCGATGCTATTTTTACAGATCAAAACGAAAAATCAGATCCCATGAAGAGCTACGTTGTGTCAGTCATTGCCTTTTCTGTTTTTCTTGCCATTGCAATTAATCCGCTTGCTACATATGGTCAGGCCACGGTGTTGATCAGTCAGGGCGGGACAGTGAGCGTAAACGATGGCGACATGTTTTACGATGCTGGCGGAGCTGCCGGTAACGACGGGAATACCGGTTACACAATTACACTGATGCCTGCAGTATCAGGAGAAAGTGTTTGTGTTGATTTCACTTCGTTTATCACTTACATGGATTTTTACGGGCTTGTGGATGCTGACCGCCTTGAAATTTATGATGGTCTCAACACATCGGCACCGAATATCGGATCGCTTCAGGGAAATTACGGTACGGCATACAATGCCAGCGGAACACCTTATAATACAGGACAGCCTGTAGTCGGAACAATTGCTGCTGAACTTAAACCGGGTATTTTTTGCGCCAACAACGCCAGTGGAGCCCTGACTTTTCGTTTTGTAAACAACAGCAGCAGCCAATATGCCGGATGGGTCGGCGTTATAAAAACTTACCAGAATTCATCTCCAGGGTGCGCGGTTTCTATTTCAGCCAATCCGGCAAGTATCTGTTCAGGTTCTTCAACAACGCTGACCATCGATGGTCATGTTGCCAGCGCGGCGCTCAGCAACAACTTCAATACTTCAACAGTTGGTACCGGTTGGAGCTCATCACCGGGAACCCTTTCATTCATGAGTGTATTGGCTTGTCAGCCGAACAACGGATACGATACACGCAACTCGGATTTATCCGTATTCGCATGGATGCAGAATGTTGCGGCACCGCGAACACTTGAAACCGCGGCATTTGACCTGAGCAGTGGAGGCACCATCAGCTTTGATTTCCGCATGGCTTCCGATGACAATGGCAGCAACGGATGCGAAGCCGCCGACTCCAGAGAAGGCGTTTACCTTCAGTACTCGACCAACAACGGCAGTACCTGGACCACTTGTAAGCTAATGTTTCCGGGCGAGTTAGGCGGAGGAATCCTTGGCTGCGGCAATTATGTTTACAACTGGAATAAAACAACCGTTCCTATACCTGCTGTGGCCATGACCAGCAGTACAAAATTCCGATGGACACAACAGCAATCAACCTCCGGTAGTGAGGATAGCTGGGGCATAGACAATGTGCAGATAACAGCCCGGCATCCCTTTACCATATCAGTGACTAATGAAACTGCCGGAGGTGCTGTTGTCGGAACGTCCACTACGGCTCCTTTTACATTGTTGGTATCACCAACAGTGACAACCGTATATAAAGCCACAATCACAGACGGAACCACCACTTGTACAAGTAACGTTACCGTTACCGTAAACAATTGTGCTTCGACATCCTGCGGAACCTGTGCATTGCCAACCTGTCCGATCGGGCTGCAGCCAGATTATCCATCGGCCGAAGCCAATCACACCAGCTATTGCAATGTGCCTTCACCTGCCATTGCCGGACCACAAACGTATGTAACCTATCACAGTGTCACTGTCAATTCCTCAGGTATTCTGGGTGTAGTTGCTTCGAGCTACAACGGTGGTGTTGCCGGTTGTGCTGCCACACGTACATTCAAGCTCTATCCGGTCGGTTCATCCTGTTTGGCTGCCAGTGCAATACTGCCTTCAGTGGCCAATGCAAACGGATCAATATATTCCAATCCCGAATGGACCGGGCTCACTCCGGGAAATTACATTCTGGAAATAACCCATTCTATTGCTGCCGGATGTGGTTTGTATGACAACTGTCAGGCCTACTATTCTCCAGCCTGTACTCCGGTCGTTCCGGCTTTTACGCTGCCGGCAAGCATTTGTACCGGTTCGGTTGCGCCAACGTTGCCAGTGACATCAAATAACAATATTTTCGGAACATGGAGTCCCGCATCAGTGAGCAACACAACCAGCGGAACCTATATCTTTACCCCTGATGCCGCTCAGTGTGCCGGCGATGTATCATACACAATCAACGTTTCAGCCGGAACACCTCCAACCTATACATCAACGACCGGCAATGTGACTTGTGCCGGTCCCAATTCCGGAAGCATAACAATCAATCCTGTATCATCAGGAACAACCTTTGAATGGGTCAGCGGGCCTGTCGTATCGCCCGTCCCAGCCGGGAACCTGCCTTCCGGAGCCTCTGATGAAAGAGCACTCATCAATCTGCCGGTCGGAACGTATTGTGTGGATATAACAAACACCTCATCATCCACGACTACACAAACACTGTTTTCAGAAAACTTTGAATCCGGAATTTCGAATTGGACAATCAATAACAGTATTGGAAGCAATATCTGGGTCAGAAATAATAATTATACCGGGGGCACATGTGTTGTGAGCAGCATTCCGTACAGTGTTCCAAGTATTCCGAATCAGCCTGCAGCTGTTACCAATTCTCCAAACAGCTATTATCTGCACATTCAGGCAACGAATACAAATCCGGTTGTGTGCGGCTCAGGGTCCTCGTCTCCGTTTCCGCCACTGAATGCCAATTTCAACGGTTCTGACCTTGCGGCCAATCAAACTGCATTAATCAACAATACGTTCAATACAACCGGATTGTCTAATGTAAACGTAAATTTCTACTGGATGGGCGATGGAGATGCAAACGATTACTGCATTCTCGAATACAGTCTGAATGGTGGCTCCTCATGGACTCAATCAGGATTAAAACTCAACAATCAGACGACATGGATTGCAGGCAGCAGAACCGATGCAACCTGGGCAAATCAGACCAATCTGAAATTCCGTTTCCGTTGGGTGAATAATAATTCCACAGGCCAGGATCCTCCTATTTGTCTTGATCAGATATCAATTACCGCAGAACAGACTTCCAGCTGTTCATCAACGGTACAGGAATGTTTCACCATTTCTGCACCTTCATCAGTAACACCGACATTCTCTCAACTTGGCCCCTACTGCGCCGGTGCGACACCTGCTACACTGGCGACAACCGCTACGAATGGCATTACAGGTACATGGTCACCTGCAGCTATCAGTACTGCAAGTGCCGGTTCGACTGTTTTTACATTTACACCGGCAATCGGTCAGTGCGCAACTACTGCGACAATGACTGTAGTGGTAAATGCAAACGCAGCACCTACATTCACGCAACTCGGCCCATATTGCGTTGGTGCGACACCAGGTACATTGCCAACGACATCAGTCAATGGAATCAGCGGCACGTGGAATGCAGCAATATCAACGGCTTCAGCTGGATCGACCTTATACACATTCACACCGGCAGCTGGCCAGTGCGCCACCACAGCGACCATGACGATTGTTGTGAATGCAAACGTAACACCGACATTCTCTCAACTTGGCCCCTACTGCGCCGGTGCGACGTCAGGGATATTGGCGACCACTTCAACAAACGGTATTACAGGCACATGGTCACCTGCTACAATCAGCACTGCAAGCGCGGGATCGACTGTTTATACTTTTAATCCTAATGCCGGTCAGTGCGCTACCACTGCGACAATGACTGTAGTGGTAAATGCAAACGTAACACCGACATTCACGCAACTCGGCCCATATTGCGTTGGTTCGACACCTGCGACACTGGCGACAACCGCTACGAATGGCATTACAGGCACATGGTCACCTGCTACAATCAGTACTGCAAGCGCGGGATCGACAGTTTATACTTTCACACCAACTGCAGGTCAGTGCGCCACCACAGCGACCATGACAGTTGTTGTGAACGCAAACGTGACACCGACATTTAGTCAACTTGGGCCATATTGTACCGGATCAACACCGGGCACATTGCCTTTGACATCAACCAACGGAATTAGCGGCACGTGGAACGCAGCAATATCAACGGCTTCAGCTGGATCGACCGTATACACGTTCACACCGGCAGCCGGCCAGTGCGCTGCCACAGCAAACATAACGATTGTTGTGAATGCAAATGCAACACCGACATTCTCTCAACTTGGCCCCTACTGCGCCGGTGCGCCGTCAGGGATATTGGCGACCACTTCAACAAACGGTATTACAGGCACATGGTCACCTGCTACAATCAGCACTGCAAGCGCGGGATCGACTGTTTATACTTTTAATCCTAATGCCGGTCAGTGCGCTACCACTGCGACAATGACTGTAGTGGTAAATGCAAACGTAACACCGACATTCTCGCAACTCGGCCCCTACTGCGCCGGTGCGACGCCAGGTATATTGGCGACAACCGCTACGAATGGCATTACTGGCACATGGTCACCTGCTGCAATCAGCACTGCAAGCGCGGGATCGACTGTTTATACTTTTAATCCTAATGCCGGTCAGTGCGCTACCACTGCGACAATGACTGTAGTGGTAAATGCAAACGTAACACCGACATTCACGCAACTCGGCCCATATTGCGTTGGTTCGACACCTGCGACACTGGCGACAACCGCTACGAATGGCATTACAGGCACATGGTCACCTGCTACAATCAGTACTGCAAGCGCGGGATCGACAGTTTATACTTTCACACCAACTGCAGGTCAGTGCGCCACCACAGCGACCATGACAGTTGTTGTGAACGCAAACGTGACACCGACATTTAGTCAACTTGGGCCATATTGTACCGGATCAACACCGGGCACATTGCCTTTGACATCAACCAACGGAATTAGCGGCACGTGGAACGCAGCAATATCAACGGCTTCAGCTGGATCGACCGTATACACGTTCACACCGGCAGCCGGCCAGTGCGCTGCCACAGCAAACATAACGATTGTTGTGAATGCAAATGCAACACCGACATTCTCTCAACTTGGCCCCTACTGCGCCGGTGCGCCGTCAGGGATATTGGCGACCACTTCAACAAACGGTATTACAGGCACATGGTCACCTGCTACAATCAGCACTGCAAGCGCCGGATCGACTGTTTATACGTTTACTCCAACTGCCGGTCAGTGTGCCACTACAGTTACTATGACCATTGTTGTGAATGCAAGCGTGACGCCAACATTCACGCAACTCGGCCCCTACTGCGCCGGTGGAACGCCTGACGCATTGGCGACCTCTTCAATAAACGGCATCACAGGAACATGGTTGCCTTCTGCAATAAGCACTGCAGGCGCAGGATCGACTGTTTACACATTTACCCCCGATGCTGCCGGATGTTTTTTGAACGTAACCATGAATGTGCAGATCAACGCACCAGAAATCCCAACTTTCAGTCAGATTCCCGTTTTCTGCGCGGGCGCGCCGGCACCGGTTTTACCAAGTGTTTCAAACAACGGAATTACCGGTACATGGACACCAGCCACTGTTGATAATCTGAGCAGTGGTACATATGCATTTACCCCTGCAGTCGGACAATGCGCGGCAGATCAGACAATGAACGTCAGCGTAGAACCATTGCCGGTCGCTTCTTTTGCACCAGTGCCGGTTTCGGGATGCATTCCCCTGACCGTGAATTTTCAGAATAACAGCACGACAGGTGTAAATTGCATGTGGAATTTTGGCAACGGAAACATTTCAACCCAATTTAATGCGACGGCTAATTACAATTCTGCAGGTTTGTACAATGTAACGCTCGAAATCACATCAGCTACCGGGTGCAGGGACTCGGTCACATTCAGTAATGCTGTTGAGGCATATCCAAGACCGACAGCTGATTTCAGCTATTTACTCCCTGAAGAGACAGCTCTTGAAAATGAGGTTCAGTTTACTGATATGTCATCCGGTGCATCTTCCTGGCTGTGGCAATTCGGTGACGCAAACAACGGCAATTCGGTTGAGCAAAATCCGGTGTATTCATACGAAAAGGGTGGCTCATACTGGGTTTGCCTCAATGTAATGAATGATTATGCCTGTGCTGATACAATATGTAAAAACTTAACCATAGAGCCGTTTTCTTCGGTATATGTTCCTTCTGCCTTCACACCATTCAACGGCGATAATGTCAATGACCTGTTCAATATTCAGGGAATCGGAATCCAGCAAATGCACCTGTACATTTTCAACCGCTGGGGCGATTTGATCTATGAAACCGAAACACAGGACGGCGGCTGGGATGGCATTTATAAAGGAGAGCACGCTCAACAGGATGTGTATACCTGGGTTTTGCATTACAGACTTGAATCAAATCTGGAATACAAGATGATCGGACGGGTTCTGCTGCTGGATTGATTGCTTGAATGGTACATGAAAAGCTGGTATCAGATACAGACAATGATGTTGCTATTAAGGATATTTCTGATGGTGTTGATATTGAGGTGAACTCAACGGAGACCTTGATGCAGCTTAATGTTGAAAGAGACCTGTAGTACAGATTATACAACAACGTCAGGCGAAATTATCACGTTTATCGTGAAGACGGACGTTATTTTTGCCTGACCATTTCCATTAGTCAGAAACAGGAAAAACAATATCAATAGTATTCAAAGCGCTTGTAAATTTTACGAGAGAGTCCCCAATTCTCAATAATGCTGTCAAACTGCGCTTTACTGATGGTATCAGGTTTTTCTTCCAGATATCTGCTCCATTTACGGATGGTGTATGTTCTCGAAGAATCACGAAGGATATTATGCTTTACATAAGTCATTGTCAGGAATTGATCCGTTTTGCTATTGGAAAAATCATCCTCAATTGAATAAATGTCAAATATATCGTAACGAACAGTTTTACTATGATGCTTAATGCTATCTTTTGACCAGGAAAGATAAAAATCTCTTTTCCGTGAATAATCAATAAGAGACATAGTGGAATCAATTTGTGGCAACTGGTGCTGACTCCAGAATTCCTGACAAGAGGAAACCGAGTAATTTTCTTTTCTTCCGGATCCATTTGTCAGGAGAAATGAATTAACCAATAATAAGACAGCTGTAATTTTAATAATAATCTTACCTGTCTTGTTTCTTTTGGGTTTGTCTGACTGTGCATAAAAAAACAATCCCATTATTCCTATCACTATAAGAAATAAAAACAGAAGAAGTAAAAACAATTCAGTTTTCATTGGCAATGAGCTATTTTTTCTTCCCCAGATTCTTAAAGAAATCCGCTACACCCCATTGCTCAAGGTAGCCGAAATGCCACAACAAGATTGTTGCCATCACTACAAGAATGAAGAAAATTACAATGATGGGAATCCATGGATTGCGTTTCTTTTTGAAAGGATCAATCAGATTCAGCTTCGAATTTTCGGGCAGCGAAGCGAGGTGGGTGAGGGTGCGACCGAAAATAATATTGATGGTCAGGCGCGCATTGATGGCCCAGCCATTGGCATCGAGCACATGTGCCAGATTGCGTTTGCGCAGCTTCAAAAAAGCCAGTATCATCGAAGGCAACGAAATGGTGAGCATCAACCCGATAAGTGCCAGCGGAATTTGCCACCATTCAAGTGAAAGAAATCCGGAAAGGATGGCCAGTAATATAGATCCGATGGCGCTCAGTGCAATGCTTAATGCCGCGAAAATACCAGCAAATTTTCCGATATCAAAAGGTGGTGCAGCAGGTGTTGCCGGAGAACCTGGTAGCGGAGCTGGAGCGGTTGGGGCCGGGGCTGGAGCGGCCGGCGCGTTAGCTGCGGTTGTAAGATGGGTGTCGGCCTGCACAATGCCTTGTTCAACTTTGCCCATATTCTTTTCTTCCATCGATTTTTCTTTCGAAGCAGCCATTTTTTCAATTTGCTTCGAAATGAATTTCGACAGTTTTTTGTAAGGCGACCAGAAAGCTTGCTTAATGCTAATCGGGTTATCAAGGATATTTACGATTGTTGCATCCCAGTCCTGGCCTTTGCGATCGTAGAAAATGGCGTTGCGCCCCACCGTAATATCATCGTTGTCGCCGTCGGTGAGGGCTGCTACGATGGTCATTTTTTCACCACGCGTGCGCGAAATGCAATCGCAATAAATCAGGCAAATGCCGCTGCCTCCGGCCATTGTATTATGCTTGGGCATATCTGTAACCTTGACGCATAAATCGCAGCAGCGCTGATCAATGTACAGCTCTCCAGCCTGAAATATGGCTTTGATGCCCGGTTGGTAGAAATCGCTGAAGTTGACATAATTGCGAAGCAGCGTGTGCAGATCGCGGTAATAGCGCACCAGCTGGTCAACTTTAATAATATTGTTGGCTTCGGTTTCGAGTTTCATATCCTCTGCTACAACGTTCAGCAGCGCTTCTTTCAGATTTTTCTGCAAGATATCCGCTATGGTTTCAGCACCGAGTTGCTCAACATCAGCACCTTTTTTATCGGCCTGCCATTGTTCGTATGCTGCAAATTTCTGAGGCAGTGATTGCCATTCAACGAGTGTAAGTTCGTTTTTTTGACCAAAAAGCCCTTTTACAACAAGCTCGTTGAATGTTGTCATTGCTTCTCCCCATGCCGGATTGATGCCTTCTGACAGCGGCAGGTTTTTGGTGTTATTCATTTTGGCCACTGGCAAAGCCGCAATTTCGCTCAGACTTTGGGCCAGATTTTTCGGGCTGATGGCCTCATATTGTGCCAATTGAGCATTTAGCACTTCGGCCGAAGCAGGATCATATTCCGCTAAGCGGCAACGTAGAAAATAGTCATCGATTTTATCCTGAACAACTTTAAAAGCTTCGAGTGCTGAAGCCGTGTTATCACCGAAAGGAAGAATCTCTGCCTGATTGGTTTTTGCAACCAGTTGCCAGGTATTGTAATCTTCGCATTTCTGAAAGAAATCCTCTATCAACTCAGTGTCAATGCCGGGTTTACCGTTGCGGTCATCTTTCGATCCGAGACAAATAATAATGTTTTCAATCAGGGTTTTCAGATCTGTATCGTCGGCAGAATAGGCTGTAATAATGCCATCGCCGTTGAATTTTGTATCGGCAAAAATGCCTTTGGTGTCTGATGTTTCTTCGACGGTGATATCAGTCTGACCTTCTTTGCCGAGGTTTTTCAGAATCTGCCGGGCGGAGGCCAGCAATTCTTTTCCTTCGTCGGTAGAGTTATTGATTGAATCAAGAGGGAGCTTTTGGCGGTCTTCAAGCAGCTCATCCGGATTTTTCAAAACTGAGGTTATCCATTTTCCGGCAGCAATTATTTCCGGTACGCGTATGCGGCCATCGTCGTCGTAATCGATCAGGCCGAGCGTTTTATCGTCGATTTCAAGACCCGAAACCGGGCTGCTGAGCGCGGTCCAAAGTTTCTGATCGAGCGTATCGAGCATCGCAATGTCTTTGCCAGACACAATGTTTACACGATTGACTCCTCCCACGCGTGAAAATTGCCAGATATGCTCAGGTTCGCCGTTCTTAATGATTCTTGCGATGCGTTTTGCTGGATTTATGGCCATGGTCGTAGTACTTTTAGATGAAATATAATTGCAAAATACTGGTTGATTGAGGGTTCTTTAATTAACTCAGAAAATCTTGATTGTTACGACATTCCACCGTTCCGGCTGTTAATAGCACCTCGCAGGGCCCGAAACCCTGCGAGCGGTGTGGTTCGGCCGGAACATGGAACCGTCGTAACAACACAAAAAACAACGGTTCCATGTCCTTCGGCTCCGTTGGTGCCTTCGGACGGTGGAATGTTGTTTATTGTGAGTTTTGAATGCATGAATTCCGGGTTATTTCAGTTCAGCAAGAATACTTTTACAGCCAGTCACTTTTTCGCCGGTTTTCACTTTTATGATTGAACTGACAGGTATAATATGATCGACGCGGCTGCCGAAACGGATAAAACCAAGCTCATCGCCGGCTTTGACTTTTTGGTCAGGTTCAAGAAATGTTATTACCCTTCGGGCAGCAGCTCCGGCAATCTGACGAACAATAATTTGTTTGCCTTGTTCAGTCAGAATAACGGTTTCACTCTGCTCATTTTCCAACGAAGCTTTCGGCTTTATTGCCATGAGGTGCAAGCCATTGCGGTGTTCAACTGAAGTAATGGTTCCGGTTATTGGAACATAGTTTAAGTGTACAGAATAGATGCTCATAAACACAGAAATCTGTATGGCTTCGCCTTCAGGAAATCGGTCGGTTTTGATTTTTTCAATCACCACCACTTTACCGTCGGCAGACGAAAAAACAGACTCAGGTGAAGCTTCCGGCAAGGTTCGTTTTGGGTATCGAAAAAACGATAACACCCAGAAACAAATGATGGCAAGCACCCCTAAAATTGCGCAAATAACCCCGAAAAGCTGGAAGGGTACAAACATGATCACCATCAGGGCAATTGTCCCTAGAATGATAACAGTCCAATTTACTATGTCTTTTCCCGCTGGGTGTGTTCTCATCAGATTTTATTTTCTAATATATTGATAATCAATAGAGTGATCCCAGCAAAAGGAGCCGCCACCAGCAAGCTGTCGATCCGGTCAAGAATGCCGCCATGGCCGGGAATGATGCTGCCCGAGTCTTTCACACCGGCTTCGCGCTTGAGTTTCGATTCGAGTAAATCGCCGATGGTGCCGCTCAGCACAATCACCAACGCAATAATGCCAAGCGAAATCATATCAAAATCAAAAAACATCTGGTTGATAATCAGCAAGGTAGATATTGTAAATATCAGTCCGCCGAAAAATCCTTCCCAGGTTTTGCCGGGCGAAATTCGTTCAACCAGTTTGTGTTTCCCAATCAGACTGCCGGTGATGTAGGCCATGGTGTCGTTTATCCAGATGGCAGCCAGTAAGACCAGCAGCCAGGGCAGGGAATCGGCAAAAACCGCATTCTGAATACCAATCATAAACATGAATGGTATCAGCAGGTAAATGATTGAAATGGAGAAAAATGACAAAAGTCCTCGCGCGGGTTTTTGTGATATTGTGCTTATTATCAATATTATAAATCCAAGTAAAAATGGAGAAAAGAAAAGCAGCGGAGTCAATGCTTCACTATCAAAATCGCTGTAAATAAGCGCCCGATCGGACAATGCAACTGTTATCAGCATGAATAAAGCACAGATAATGGACCAGATGACAAGCAAAACTCCGTGAATATCAGTCTGCAAAATCTTTTTCAATTCAACCAGACCAATAATCAGAAAAACGGTTAAAGCCACATAAAGCAGTGGCGACCACCAAAGACTTCCGGCGATGAGCAGACCGGCATAAACAACAGCCGACGCGGAGCGGGTGAGAAAATTCTTCATAATTGTTTGATTAATGAAGAAAAACGTAAACTTCCTTAGAACCGTGTGCGCCCATCACAATTTGTTTCTCAATATCAGCTGTTCGGCTTGGTCCGGTCACAAATGTAAGCTGGCTGGGGAATTCCTCGGTGTATTTTTCAGTGATGGACAGAATCGCTTCCTGAATGTCCGGGACAATTTGATCGATTTGAGCAACCACTATCAAAGCATCGTTGGTTGCAACGCCGCGACGTCCACAACTCAGAAAGCTGCTGAGCAGAATACTGCCGGTGCGGGCACAGAGATATTCACATTCAGTCATAACCACGGGAGTTGCCGGCAGGTCGGCCAGGTCGGTTAAAACCGCCGTTACACCGGTATTCACAAGCGACGACAGCTCGTCGTTGCTGCAATACACGCTCATATACCCTTTTTCGTTCAAGAGTGTGTTGATGGCAATTTTCAGTTCCTGACGGTTTTCTGAATAATAGAAAAAGCCGCCGGCATCGGTAAAGTTTTTTGCAAACTCAAATGGGATGGCCTGTTCAAACGGTTTGAAAGCGGCAACTTCCACATTGAGCTGTTCGGCATTGAGTTCGGTTTTATTGATCAGCGCATTGCGGATGCGTTTGAGCACCTTCTCGCGTAATTCAATATGTTCGAACTGCTTCATTCCTTAGGCGTATCGGAATTGTTATTTGTATCGTCATCAGCTGCTTCAGGAGTATCCTGTTTTTCACTTTCTGTTTTGGCTTCTTCGAGTTTATTGGCTTTGCGTTGCTCCAATTCACGGGTAGGCCATGGGCGCGGACCAAAAATCCGTTCAACATCTTCAGCAAAAATGACTTCTTTTTCGAGCAGCAATTTTGCCAGCTCAGACACTTTTTCCTTGTTGGCAATCAGTATATCCTTGGCCCGTTGATAGGCCGATTCAACAATTTTGCGAACTTCAACATCGATGGTTTCCGATGTTTTTTCGGAATATGGCTTTGTGAAATAGAATTCCTGCGAGCCGGATGAATCGAAATAGCTAATGTTTCCGATCACTTTGTTCAGTCCGAAATAAGCCACCGAAGCATAAGCCTGTTTGGTTACTTTTTCCAGATCGTTGAGTGCACCGGTGGACACCTGATTGAAATTGACTTCTTCGGAGGCACGGCCGCCGAGTGCAGAAGTGATTTCGTCATAAATCTGATCCCAGGTGGTTAGTGAGCGTTCCTCAGGCAGATACCAGGCGGCACCCAGCGCTTTACCACGTGGAATGATGGTGACTTTCACCAGCGGATGCGCATGTTGCAGCAACCAGCTCACCGAAGCGTGTCCGGCTTCGTGGTAGGCAATGGCTTTTTTCTCGTCAACAGAAATTATTTTGTTTCGCTTTTCAAGACCAGCAATAATGCGGTCTATGGCATCGAGGAAATCTTGTTTTTCAATTGCTTTTTTGCCGTTACGGGCTGCAATCAGTGCGGCTTCGTTACAAACGTTGGCAATGTCAGCGCCGCTGAATCCAGGGGTTTGTTTGGCTAAAAATTCAGTATTGACATCACTGGCCAATTTCAAAGGTTTTATGTGTACTCCGAAAATTTCATCGCGTTCATGCAAATCGGGGAGTTCGACATAAATAAGACGATCGAAACGTCCGGCGCGCATGAGGGCTTTATCGAGAATATCGGCGCGGTTGGTGGCTGCCAGAATAATCACACCGGCATTGGTTGAAAAGCCATCCATTTCGGTGAGCAACTGATTCAGCGTGTTTTCGCGCTCGTCGTTGGCTCCGGTAACATTCGCACGGCCACGGGCTCGCCCAATGGCATCGATTTCATCGATAAAAACAATGCAGGGAGCTTTTTCTTTGGCCTGGCGGAAAAGGTCGCGAACACGCGATGCACCAACGCCTACAAACATTTCAACAAAGTCGGATCCGCTGATTGAGAAGAACGGGACCTTGGCTTCGCCGGCCACAGCTTTGGCCAGCAATGTTTTTCCGGTACCCGGAGGGCCTACAAGGAGTACGCCTTTCGGTATTTTACCACCAAGACTGGTGTATTTTTTTGGGTTTTTCAGGAAATCAACTACTTCCACCACTTCGACTTTGGCTTCTTCGAGTCCGGCCACATCCTTGAATGTGATGGAGACCTGAGTATCCCTGTCGAACAACTGAGCTTTTGATTTTCCGACATTGAAAATCTGACCGCCGCCGCTGCCACGGTTCATCATGCGCATAAACAGGAACCAGATTCCTAACACAATGGCAATCGGCAAAATCCAGTTTACAAGGATAGTGCTGCCCCAGTTGGTACGTTCTTCAGGAACAACATTTACGTGACGGGTTTTTTCGAGTTCAGCAATTTGCTGCTGGTTTTTTCCCACAGTGTCTTTGGCAAAAATCCGGTCTTCGGCTATAGCCATTTGTGTCTGAAAACTTTCAGGCGACAGAAATTTCATGGTATAATGCGGTCCGAGATTGTCTTTGCCTTTGATAGCATCTTTGTAGCTGCTGTCGGAGGTAACAACGTCCTTCTTGATGTGGATTTCCGCAAATTCCTTATTGACGACCACAATTTTTTCGATGTGGTGTTTTGCCAGCATTTCGTTTTCGAATCGTTGCCACATGATTTCTTTGGGCTCCTGTGGCTCGGAACTAAAAAAGTACATTGCAAAGAATGCAATTGCCATTATGGCATAAATCCAATAGAAGTTGAATTTTTTCTTTGGACCTTGTAAAGGGTTTTCCTTGGGCTTATCTTTCATATTAAAGCTCTGTGATTCAGTTTGTTATACAGTTGTGATTTTTGCGTCGGCCCACAAATCCTCGAGCCGGAAAAATTCGCGCATGTCTTCTCTGAAAATGTGTGCCACGACATTACCGTAGTCCACCAATATCCATTCTGCATTGGCTAATCCTTCAACCTGAATTGGCTTGAAACCCTCTTCTTTCCTGAGTTCTCGAATGGAATTTTCGGCTATGCCCTGTGCCTGAACACCAGAAGTGCCATGACAGATGATGAAAAAATCGCAGACATTTTGTCCGGTCTCACGCATGTCGAGTACAAGAATATTCTGGGCTTTTTTCGACTTCAGTGCTTTTGTAAGTTTTGATACAAGCGGATCTTTAACAGTTTTTACCATTTAAACTTTGTAAATTTGTACAAAGTTAGTCAATTTGCCTTTACCTCAAACCGTTGGACACATCTCACCAAAAAATAATCATCATGAAAACCATATTTCACAGAAACGAGGTCGTCGAATCCACTAATCAGTGGGCTATGAGCCATATTAATGAAGTCTTAAATAATGAATTGCATATTTTTAGTGCTGCTTTTCAGTCGGCAGGACGTGGTCAGGGCGATCACACCTGGGAATCGGAATCGGGTGAAAATATTCTCATGAGCCTTTTGATGAAGAATCCTCCTGTAAAAGTGGCCGATCAGTTTTCGCTGAGTCAGGTTATTGCAGTGGCTGCTCACAATTATGTTTCAGCCGAATTGCCAGGTCAGGAAATCAGTATAAAATGGCCCAACGATATTATGGTCGATAGCCGCAAAATTGCCGGCATTCTCATCGAAAATTCGCTGAAAGGAAATGATATTTTAGCCACGGTGATTGGCATTGGTGTCAATGTGAACCAGATTCATTTTTCCGGTGATTTGCAGGCCGCTGTTTCACTTGAAATGATTGATGGCAAAAAACGCGATATAGAAACTGAAATCAATAAATTGACCGGTGCTTTTCTTACCAGTTATGAGAATTTCCTTGCGCTGGGTGCCGAAAAAACCTACTGGTCCTATGACGGACGCTTGTTTGGCATTGGCACCGAACAGAATTTTAAACTTGGCAACGATATTTTGAAATGCACCATACTTGGCTCTGAACACAACGGCCAGATGCGCCTGAAAATGCCCGATGGCAACGAAAAAAAATTCTATCACCACGAAATTGCCATGTGTTATAGGGAGGATTTGTTGATTTAAAGACGTTACACGTTACAATCGTTACACGTTACAATCGTTACAGACGTTACAGGGGTGACAATCGTGACAGAAGAAACAAGGTCAAGAACAAGGTCGAGGTCAAGAACAAGGTCGAGAACAAGGTCGAGGTCAAGAGGCGATGTCATCAAGAAAGCTGCGGAGCTCCATCAGTTGTGCCTCCGCCTCCGGAGTTTACTCCGCTGGAAGCGGAGGAGTAAATTCCAGCGCAAAATACATTAGCCGATTTATCACGTTTTACGTGATGGCAAGGCCTCGGGTAAAACGTGCGCAGCACCCGTAAAGGAGAGAAAGGTCAGGAACAAGGTTGAGAACAAGGTCAAGAACGAGATTGAGGTCAAGAACAAGGTCAAGAGGTTGATGGATTGTTGCGAAAAAATGAATTATCGGGCCACTTCATAAATATTCTGCTTCATTTTCCCAACGCCAGAATGTCGCCTCCGGCGACAATTTCGGGATGGGAAAACGCGCCCCCAGTGCGGCCTCAGCTAGACTGCCCCCAAAGATAATCCCCAAGTTGGAAATGCATAGAATTGTCGATTGCTGCTGAAAAACAATCTTTACGAGCAGCCAAAAAATATTACTTTTGCATCCAAAGCAAAACAAAATGGACGAAATTCAGGAAGTGACGCAGCCCGCAAAGGAAGTAAAGAATCTTGTTTCCATCGAAAACGCCGGTGTACGCCATGGCGACAATGTGATTCTTGAAAACGTTTCATTCAACATTGGGGCGGGAGAGTTCGTCTATTTTCTGGGCCGCACGGGCTCCGGCAAATCGAGTGTTATGAAAATGCTTTATGCGGATCTGCCTTTCGAAGGCGCTGTTGGAAACGTGCTGGGTTATGACCTTACAAAAATCCGTACACGCGAAATCCCGCATCTGAGGCGGAAAATGGGCATGGTCTTTCAGGATTTTCAATTACTGACCGACAGGAATGTGAGAGAGAATCTGTTGTTTGTGTTGCAGGCCACCGGCTGGAAAGATCGTGAAGCTATGGATTCGCGCATCGACAGCGTGCTTGCGAGCGTCGGTCTTGAAAACAAAAAAGACAAAATGCCGCATCAGCTCTCTGGCGGCGAGCAACAGAAAGTTGTGATTGCACGCGCCTTGCTCAACGATCCAGAATTGCTGCTCGTGGATGAACCCACAGGAAACCTCGATCCACAGTCGTCAGAAGAAGTGTTGAACACGCTTGTTGAATTAAAAAAATCTGGCAAAGCCATTGTCATGGCCACACACGATATGCTCGTCATGGAAAAATATCCTTCCAGAATTCTCTGGTTCGCCGACGGAAAAGTTACGGATAATAAAGAGTAGGGTAAAGTCACGCGTCAGAGTCACGCGTCAGAGTCACGCGCGCCCAGATAATATCTTTTTATTGCGGCCGAAACCATGGAATGTCGCTTGAGGAGTCAATTTTAAGACAGCCTCCAATAAAAGTATCAGAAAATAATGCTTAAATATTCTGCTGTATAATTCATGTTGGAATTATTTTATCAGACGTATTTTCAAATGAGTTAAACTTATTTTTTAGCGTATCCGGTTTTCAGCATCCATTGGTTCAGTCCAATAAACAGCGTGGTATACACAACGCAGACTCCGGCATTAATCATCAGAAAATCCTGACTGGCACTCAACCCAACCAGCTCCCTGAACGGGTTGGGAATCATATTACCCATTACATTCATTGGCAGGAAATCGGAAATCTGATCGGGCAGATAATAGGTGACAACATTTTCGATTATTAAGCTGTAGGCAAGCAGAATGGTAATCACCAGTCCTGATTTTTTTATCCATGTGCTGAGGAAATAGGCGAAATTCAGGTACAGAAACAAGGTGACAAAATAAGCGAACGTGTATTCAAGTCCGGTGACAACACCAATGTTTCCGAAGTTTTTTCCAAAAAGGAGCGTTGTTGCAAGGTATATGAAAACAGACAACAGGCTCAGAAGCAGAATCACGAGTTCTTTCGCCCAAATGATTTCCCACTTGCTCATTCCGTCAATAATATTCTGGCGAAGGGTTCGGTAGTTGTATTCGTTTATAACAAGTGTAATAACAATAACTGCCAGAAGGATTTTGAACAGACTTGCCATGTAGGCCATATTGTGCCAGATTCCAGGGAAGCTGAACACCGACATGCCTCCCAGCAGCATTTTTCCGATAGATGAATTATCGCCGCTGTTCACATTCATTGAATTGACAATACCATCCAGTGCCAGTGCCGACAAGGCAAACAGGAACACATACAAACCAAACATGATCCAGACCGTCCGGTTGTAGAGTATTTTATTGAGTTCTATTCTGAGTAGCCGCATCATAATTAATTTGTGATTTCCAAAAACTGCATTTCAAGGTTTTTCCGTTTACTGGCGAGGTGAGTCAGTATGATTCCTTTTTCAAAAAGGAATTTATTAATGTTCTCATTTGAAATTTCAGACGAAAACGTCACAATAAATTTATCCAGTTCCTTTTTGACATCAGTAACTGTGTTCAGCTCTTTAAGCGCATTGTGCAAAGAATCCATGTTGGCAGCCTGTACCTCTACAATATAACCGCTGCCGAGTAATTCGGACACCCGGCCCTGAACAAGTAATTCACCTTTTTTAATAATTGCCACATCGGTGCAGATTTTTTCAACTTCATCCAGCATGTGGCTGGCCATAATGATGGTGAGTCCCTGGGCCGATGCATTCTGAATCAGCTCCCTGATTTCGTAGATTCCCTGCGGGTCGAGGCCATTGGTTGGTTCATCCAGAATAAGGACCTCGGGATTGCCAAGCAGCGCTGCAGCAATCGAAAGGCGTTGTTTCATCCCGAGTGAATAATATTTAAACTTGTCGTTTTTCCGGTCGAAAAGATTCACAATTTTCAAAACCCTTTCGATGTCCGAATAGGGAACTTCTTTGATGTCGGCAGAGATTCTTAGATTTTTTTCAGCAGAGAGATAGCCGTAGAAATTGGGCGTTTCGAGAATTGAGCCGATTCTTTTCCGCAATTGATACGAAGGTTCCTGACCGAACCATTTAAAGCTTCCGGAGGTTTGCGGAACGACATCGAGCAAGATGCCAAGCGTAGTGGTTTTGCCACTGCCATTGGGGCCGAGAATGCCGTAAACACAACCCTTCCGGACGTCCAGCGACAGATTGCTGACTGCATTCAGTTTCCCAAATTGCTTTGATAAACTGGTGGTGGTTAATACTGATTCCATTGGTTGACTTCAGGTGAATTTGAGTAAAACAGCAATCACTGTTTCAGGACAAAAATACAGAACATTTTACAAGTACGAAGTACAAAATTTCAAAGTATTAAAAGCAATTTTCATTGCTTTTTGTTTTGAAAAACGAATATTAAAGAGTCGAACCACGGCTAAAAAACGAATTCAATCAATTTCTTCACATTGTGTTGATTCGAAAAGCCGTTTCCAATCAGAATTTTTTTACGCTGCTCCAGGGTAGCCGCTGAAATTTCCTGCTTCCCAAGTTTAATAATCATCAATTTCATTTCGGCAGGACTATCGGCAATGTGGCACAGTTCCTCGATTCCGGTATTTTGCACCATGGGTGTATTCACCAGCAAATGCCGGCCTTCGTGCAATGCCAGTAGCAGCTTGAGTTTGATGCCGGTTGCCTGAAAAGTCGGGAGAATATTTATTTGCGCCTCGGCAACCAGACGCGAAAAATCGTCGGTACCCAAATTATCTTTCAGCTCAATATGATTGTATTTTTTTACGGCGGCCCGCAGTTCCTTGCTCGGTTTATTTCCGGCAATTACCAGCGGATAATCGAGATTGCTGAACACTTCGTTCACAAGATATAGCGCAGCGCGGTTGTTTTCGCTCACATCGAGGCTGCCATGATAAAGCGCAAAGGAGCCCAGTCCGTGTTGAATGTTTATCTTCTCAGATGGATGAAAGGCGCTTACAGTGCAGATATTGGAGTTGATTTGCGAAAAGTGCAACTCATCATTTTTAGATATTGTGAGAATTCCGGCTGCATATGAAAGATTTTTTTCAAAACGCTTCAGCTTGCGCGACTCACTCTGAAAATACAGCATTTTAAGCGGATCCGATTCGGCCTGGGCAAGTCCGTTATAATATTCATGCTCGATATTGTGAGTTCGAACAAATAGTTTCTTATGGGCAAGCGTAGGATGCGCAAGATACATGCAGGTATGGATTCCTTCGAACAGCACAGGATGCGCATCGGCAGCCAGTCGCTTCAAAAGCTCATCCGACGAACGTGAAACTACAATAAAAGGTTTCGATGATAAAATTCCGGTTTTATTGTTATTGCGCGGATAATAAAACACCTTATCGCAGAGCGCATTCAGAGCCGATTCGCGCTTACGTCCGCCATACTGAAAATTATGCAGAATAATCTTCACGCCTTCACGATGCAAAGCTTCCAGTTTGTAATACACATCAATGGCACCGCCGTAATTGGCAGGGTAGGGAATATCGAAGGAGACGATATGGAGCTTTTTATCCGAGGTATTCGCGTAATTTTTCATTCAATTCTCTTGATTCATTTTCCCAGCACAGTATCGCAGATACTTTCGACGAATTATTTTTCCATTCGTTTAATTGCGCCTCGTCCGATATCATTTTATTCACAGTTGCTGCCAGCGCATCAGGGTCCGAACTTGCTGTCACAGTGCCGACTGCATAAGTATTGACAATTTTGGCCACTTCAACCAGATTGGTACACATCACGGCAATGCCGGCCTGAATGTAGTCGAAAATTTTATTTGGCAGGCTGAAGCGATAGTTGATGTTGGTGTCTTTATCGAGCGTCAGGCCAATGTCTGCAGCCATGGTATATTGCATCAGATATTCGCGATTCATAGGCGCCATGGTGATTACTTTGTCCTGCAGCTTTTCATCAGCTACCATTTTTTGAATCACCGGAAACACATCACCACCTCCAATAATGAGCAGCAGTGCGCCTTCGACTTGTTTCATAGCCAGCACCATTTCTTCTACACCGCGATCGATGTTGATACCACGACCCTGGACCAGCAGAATTTTTTTGTCATTCGGTAGTCCAAGTTCAGCGCGGGTTTTCGGATTTTTTATTGTATTTCGCAGCGGCACATTGCGTACCACAAGCACCGGAATATTGTATTCTTTTCTGAATAAATCAGCGATGGAATCATTCACGGTGATCATGAACGGAAGCTTAGGCACAATGCGACTTTCGATGCGTTTCCAGAATTTCTGCACGCGTGGTCTTCCTTCAAGTTCGGGCACGCCGGTGAAATATTCGTGGCTATCGAAAACAAGTTTCTTTCCTTTCAGTTTTGTTGCCAGGCGGCTTGCCCAGAGGGTATCGAGGTCATTGGCCCACACAGCATCGAAGCGTGAAAAGAGCAAACGGAAGAATAAATGAACATTGAATACTGCATAAAATGCAGGTCCTTTGCGGAAAGGCAACCTCATGCGAATGCAGCTGTATGGCCGCGCGGGCATCGGGAGACTGTCGGGCAGGCGCCGCCCGATGAGTGTGACATCGTAGCCCATTTCATGCATCAACATACAGGAGCGATGCACCCGTTGGTCAGTCACAAGATCATTGATTACCGCTGAAATTATTTTCATCGATGACAAAATTAGCCAAAAATTCCGTGACACGCCAAAAACGTGGAAAGAGGTGATGTAATATAATTGGTGCAAGACGGGAGGCAGCTGGGCTATACCCTGTATCTTTCGATACAATTTTTCTCCATTTCATTTCGAAAAATCACTCAAGATGACAGGGCTGGGAAGATAGCTCCAACCGTGCTGTCATCCTGAGACCCGCGTGTAGTCATTCTGACATTACGCGACAAGCACCAGCAAAACGCGTTTTGCAACCTGTCACGATAGCTATCGTGAAAAAAATGACACTTTAAGTCGCTGTCATCCTGTTCCGATAGCCATCGGAATTCGCTCCTTTAGCGCTTCTTGCGAATTAGCTTGCGAAGTATCGAAGGAGACAGCGAAGGTCAACAGAAGTAGTGTCTGAAGTATAAAATGAGATCCCGGTTGTGCAAGCATAGACGAAACACAGACTGCGACCGGGAACTTAACGTTCACTTCTGTTGAATTTTCAAAAATCACTTACATGAAATAGCTATAGACAAGCTGACAGCTGATTCCTACATTTTCGTCCGGGTAAACAAACCTGCTTCAATACTGTAGGTTTTCTTTCCGGCAACTGCCGTACTGAAGCCGCCGTTGAAATTAGTCACAGAAGTATAAATACAGGGCACAACGATATTTCCATATTTATCAATAAAGCCCCATTTGCCATTGATTTTGACAGCCGCATAACCTTCTGAAAAATTCTCAACTTCATCACAAATAATTTTACTTACTTCAACACCGCGTGAGTTGCAGAAGCCCCATTTGCCATCCTTTTGCACTGCTGCCATGTCGTCGGAAAAATTATTCACGAAATCATATTTGTAATCGATGATTGTTTTGCCTGCACTGTCCATAATGCCCCACCGGCCATTTTTGCTGGCTTTTGTGGTGCCATCACGAAAGATCCCGATTTCATCAAATTCCAAAGGAATAATCACATTATTTTCGGCATCGATAAATCCAGTCTTTCCTTCACGCGTGGCAACTGCAGTTTGAATTTCGCTGAAATCACTGATGTACGAATATTCTACAGGAATACTTGCCTCTCCATCGAGATTCAGGTATCCATACAATTTTCCTTTTCGCACTTTATACCAAATCGGATTGTAATTGTAAGACTCCGGATCAGTTGAATATTTAGGAACCATTTCATCGTAAATAAAAGGAACTACCTCATTTCCTTTCATATCGATGAGTCCGTATTTTCCATCCATCTGCGCAATTGCAATGCTGTAATAGCTGAATGATTCTGCATAATCGAATTTCAATGGAATCACTTCCTCGCCAATACCATTGATAAAACCATATTTGCTATCCAGACTCACCAGTGCCAAGCCACTGTAAAATTCGCTGATTTCATCGTAGTTGACATTTATTTTCTCACCTTTATAATTTATCAGCGAATATTTTTCACCATCGTAAAAATAGGTCACATCCGATTCCGTGAATGATCCGCAATATGAGTATTCAACTGGTATTACAACATTGCCTTTAAAATCAATAAAGCCGGTGTAATCACCCTTATTAACCTGCAAAAGATCATGCCCGGCGTAATAATAATAATCGTATTTCCCAACAGGAATTACCTCGTTGCCGCTTTTATCCATTATCCAGTTTTCTCCATCGCGCGAAACAATGCAAATGTCATTATAGAAAACTGAAACACTCTCGTTTTCGTAAGGAAGAATGACTTTTCCGTTACCATCAATCAAACCAACATAGTTATCCTTGGAGGCACAGTACAGGCCGAATTCGCGAGCTTCTATCCAATCGTATTCAACCGGAAGGATTTCTTTTCCACTGTTAAGAAAAAGTCCGCTCATTTCTGCATCAGCATTATAAATCAGCAAATGTGATTTCGAAATCCGGCGAATTTCAGTGTATAATTCAGGAATGACTTCCTGTCCATCAAGTCCAATAGCACCCCACGAATAATCAGAACTGACGAGGGCTACACCATTTTCGAACAACGAGTTCATAATGTATTTTGCAGGAACAATTTCCTTTCCTGATTTGTCAATAAAACCGGTTAATCCATTGTCGTTAAATGCAGCACGGCCTTCACTAAACGAAGACACAGAGCCGAATTTGAGTGGAATTATTTCTTTTCCGCTATTATCAATAAAGCCCCATTTTTCATCGAGCATCACTGCGGCTACACCTTCGTGGAAGTCTCCGGCATCGTGATAGCGCGGCTGAACGACAATGTCTCCTTTTTTATTAATATAACCAATCAGGTTGTCTTCTGTAAAATAGGCCATGCCTTCCGAAAACTTGTTGAGGTGAGGAAATCGGGGGCTGGTCAAAATTTTACCTTTGGTTGTCATCAATCCGTATTGACCATCTTCGCCATACTGAATCATGCCTTCATTCATAGGCATGCAGTATTTGTAAATGAATGGAACCACAATGTTGCCCGCTGTATCGATGCAGCCCGACCCACTTTCCTTTTTGCCAAAAATGAGACCTTCAGTAACATCGCTGTTTACCAGAAAATCAATTTTAATGCGTTGATTCCCTTTGATATCGATGAAACCGCGATAATCTTCATTTTCGACATAGGCAAATCCTTCGCTAAAGCTATTTGCCACATCGTAAATGGAAGGAATGACGGTGGAGCCGTTTCCATCAATGAAACCGTATTTGTAAGTCATATAATCCTGTGAAGGAATAAGCGTGTCTTTCTGGCCGTTAGCTGCAGAAGGCTGTACGAGCATTAATGTTGCAAAGACCACTGAAGCAAAAAGCGCGATATATTTCATTGATTTTTTCTTCAAATGTATTAATGTTTTTGTTGCCGGAATGAGCCGGGCCAAAAATAAAAGTCAAAACTTTATTAAAATGGAGGCTGTAACCCTCGAAGGGTTTCAAACCCTTCGAGGGTTAGTTTATCAAATTGCCGAATTTTTGTATTTTTGAATATCAAAACCAGCTTTCATGAAAAAGACCGATACAAAAAAGACCGCAAATAAATCAGAAAAAAAAGATGCTCCGAAAAAAGGAACTCCTGTGAAGAAGGTTGAGGTTAAGGAAAAGGCTAAGGTTGAGAAAAAGGTCGAGGCTAAGGATAAGGTCAAGGCTAAGGTTGAGGCTAAGAAGAAGGCTAAGGTTGAGGCTAAGGTCAAGGACAAGGCTAAGGTTGAGGTCAAGAAGAAGGTCAAGGTCGAGGCTAAGGTCAAGGTCGAGGTTAAGGATAAGGTGGAGGTCAAGGATAAGGTCAAGAAAGAGGTCGGGAAGAAAGAGAAGGTCACGCGTCGGAGTCACGCGTCAGGAGACGCGCGCCCAGAGACGCGCGCCCAGGTTGAAAAAAAGGACGAGGTCAAGAAAAAGGATAAGATGAAGGTTGAGGAGCCGGAAGCTGAAAATTATTCTTCAGCAGAATTGCCGGAAGAGGTGATTGAAGAGAAAAATCCAAAAGCCCCAAAAAAGAAAAAGAAAAAAGGCGGCGAAAACCAGCTGGCGCTTGATTTCTGATGATGCAGTGAGTTGCCACGAGGGCACAAAGACACCGAAAGATATAAGAAATCAGATATTTGATTTTAGATTGTCTCTTCACTGGCGCGGATATGCCATCCGTGACAGTGATAACTTCGGCGCCGCGCAGCCCCTGCTGTCACACTGAGTGATTTTTCGGAATGAAATGAAGAAAAATTGTATCGAAGTGCAGCAGGACCCGCAGTCTTCTTTCATGCCCGCTGCGAAGCTGGCGGGGATACGTTTGAAGCTTGTCTTTTTTTTCAGATAGTCATTTCAAACACTCAGAATGACATCGGGTAACATGACCTCGTGGCATTATTCCTTAATTGGCGCTATCGCTGTGGTGAAAGCTTTGTAACTATGTTTTGCAGTCTAAAAATCAGCTTATAATGCGACATTCAAAAATTCTTCATTCATACGATTCATATAAACTAAGCTTATTTTTAAGTGTAGTAATTTCATCCTGCATGGTATTTATTCGTTGCAACAAATGGCAAATGGTTTCAATGCCTTCAATGTTAATATCAAGTTCGTAATAGAAGCGGATGAATTTTTCTAATTGCTGGAGCTGGTTTATTTCAATGAATTGCGTTTCCTGAACAGTAATAATTTCGATCAATCCGCTTTGATGTAATGAACTGATAAATGAAATTTCAATATCCTGACTGATGCAGAAGTCGTTGACAGCGATTAAATTTTCTGTTTGCATTGCTTTCATTTTTAATTACAGTTTAGACAACTCTTCAAACAACTCTCTTTGTTTCGGCGTAAGATTTTTCGGGATATTGATCGAATACGTAATAATTAAATCGCCAAATTTTCCTTCTGATTTATAAACGGGAAAACCCTTGCCTGTCAGCTTTATTTTACTGCCGTTTTGCGTTTCGGGTTTTACCTTCAGCATAACTTTTCCACCCAAAGTTGCAATGGTAATTTCGCCTCCCAGCACAGCCTTGAACAAATCCAGATTTACAGTGGTATATAAATCATTTCCCAATCGTTTATATTGAGGATTATTGGCAATGGTGAACGTAATGTATAAATCGCCATTCGGTCCACCATTTCTTCCCAAACCGCCATGCCCGGCTATTTTTATTGTTTGCCCGTTTTCAATTCCAGCAGGAATGGTGATTCTGATTTTTTTACCATTCACTGTCAATGTCTGCTGGTGGGTTTTATAAGCATCAACGAGATCGAGACGTAACTCTGTAGTATAATCCTGTCCTCTGTATTTCACCTGCCGGCTTCTGCGGGCACCTGCTGATCCGCCAAACATGGATTCGAAAAAACTGGAGAAATCACCTTCGAACTGCTCACCCGAAAAACCTTGTCTCTGTTCATCTGAAGGTTGTCGCTTGTATTGTCCCGCATTTTGAAATTGTTCTCCATGTTGCCAGTCTTTGCCGTATTGATCATATTTTTTTCGCTTTTCGGGATCGCTTAGGACTTCGTTGGCTTCATTAATCTGCTGAAATTTCTTTTTTGCATCCGAATCACTTGGATTCAAATCGGGGTGATACTTTCGGGCAAATTTCCGGTATGCATTTTTGATTTCTTTTGGTGTTGCCGTTTTATCAACTCCCAGTATTTTATAATAATCTACAAAATCCATTTTTAGAAGAGTTTAGTTGAATAAAAAACCGAGACACAATATTAAATGCTAATATACAATACTTTATTCAGTTCGTTTCATTTCCAATTATTTAGTTCCGAATTCCGAAACAAAATCGCATTTCCTCCGGAAATGAAACAATCAGCCCCGAGTCACTATTCGAGCAAGCTCGATCGTTCCTCAGGGCTGATTATTTTTTGAGACGATTTTGTCTCCTCGTGAACCTCACAGTGCTGAATTCGAACTCTTTTCTCGAGGATTTGAAGAAGATCAGCGTTTTATTTTTGAAAGAATAATTAGTCTGTAATTCATTCGAAATGAAAGAGTAGGGGACAGTGAACTTTGATATTTCGTGCGAAGATCCAGTAGCCATTGTCACATTTAATCAAATCAAAATAGCAGCCTCTACCAGAATCTCCGAAAACCTGAATTCAAAATGCACCGACTGCCAACCAAAGCCGGAATGATTGCTTCTTCAGAGAGTATAAAACAGGATTCCCAAGAAAAGCAATGACAATTTCTGATCTCATTCAGAAATGAACAGAAATCTGTTCATTTTGTAACCCAACAAACACAAAGCCGGCGCTGTGGCCGGCTTTGTGATATAATGTTGAAAATCTGTGTTTTACCAATATTGGGATGGGTGTTTAGGATTTATCTTGGATGGTGCAGCCCAATATGCACAAAGCCGGCGCTGCGGCCGGCTTTGATGTGATCTATTGAAATTCAGTGTTTTACCAATATTGGGATGAGTGTTTAGGATTAATCGTGGATGGTGCATCGCAAGTTCATTTTATACCTAAAAAATTATCTTTCCAAGTTTGATAAAGCTCTAACATTCGTCCTTCTTTAAAGGTTTTTTTATACATCTGCATTGCTGCAATATGCATAATGTTTTGAGGAAAGAATGTGACAAACACCCCATCCTTTTTTAAAACAGGCTTGCCGTAGGAAACATCACTTTTGAGTTTATCACTTTTGCCCCATTCAAGCCCTGGTATTTCCTTACGTAATAATTCGGAGAAATAAATCCCAACATCAAACATGATAGAATAAGTCGGCTCAATCAATTCGTAATCAGGCACTTTGTGGATAGTTTTTAATTGATTTGGAAGTTTTTCTCTTTCCAAACTTATTTCTTCTTCTGATAGTTTGCGAGCAGCAATATTGCCACTGAAGAATTCAGATACCTTTTCCAAATTATCAACTAAAAGTTCTACTTCTTCTGTATCAAAGACAGCTTTATTAAACATCCGTAAGCGTTCATCTTTTATTGATATAAACCAATCATAGTAAATCTTAACATCTTTTTTGGTCATTGATGCAGGATCTTGATTAATTTGTTTAGGGACTATTAACAATTGATATTCTTTCATTATCTTGCTCCTTGTTCTATGGCTTCTGTTGGCAAATTTAAAATTTGTGTCCTGATATTATATCCATTTTTTTGTGCATTTTCAAACATTTTCAATAGTGGTTGTGATGCTCCAACGCTGTTTGTAACAGGACTTCGATAAAATGTCCATACTACTTCATCTACTGCTCCTGACTTTAGCAACTCAATATCTTTATTGAATTGTTGTTGCACAAATTGTGTTGCACTAGTATAACCTACTTTCGATTCATAAGCTACACCATTCGCAAAATTATCTACGAATCGCCAACCCAGTGCAGTATTGAAACTTTTCTTACCCCCACCGTACACCATTCTTAAGGCACATTCTCCCATATTGCCTAATTGTTTTGATGTATATGGATTCTTGATTATTGATTCAACGAAATTTCCAATTTCACCACCCGGTCCAGGTGTTGGAGCAATGTCGTCAGGACCAGGATTTAAAACATTTGCAAAAAAGGCTCCCGTCTCGACAGTCGCAAATTGTGCTGCTGGATTTCCGGAGAACCACAAAGCTCCTTGAGCAAGATATGGAAGAGCAGCCTCACCTCCAAAAATCATAACAGGGGTTAATAATATCGCAGCAGCTCCTATGGTATTCTTTTTAATGTCATGACTTGTAATATGACCTGCCTGCAATGAGTTAGAATATAATTGACCATATACCCAAGGTGGATCATCTGGTGCTAATCCATCAGGATCGACTAGACGCACAGGATTATTAAAACAATAATTGTATGGACTATGGGACGGAAATTGACTAGCCATCGGATCCACACTCAACCACACGCTCAAATCCGAGTCGTAATACCTCGCTCCGAAATAAGAATAATTCGTCTCCGGATCGAGCTCTTTGCCTGAGAATTTGTAGCGGGTTTCAAAGTCGTTGTGGGGCGGGGTCTGGTCGACAAACAATTCGCCGTAGGGCAGGTATTGCAGATGCTCGGTGGCATAGCCGGTGGCGTTGGTAATAAAGCTGCTACTACCTATATGATCCGGATGATAGAAATACTGCTGCCGTTCAACTCTGGATAAATTGTTTGTTGCCGGGCGTAGACCAGGTCCTATTTCCACATTGGAAACAGGATATCCGCTGCAATTCACACCGCGGAATACCATATTCCCGGCATCGGCAGCTGCTGTAGCTGCGTTACCATTGATAAAGTGCAGTGTTGGCCCGTCAGGATCCGTTGGGGCATAGTGGAACCCACCGCCCACCTTTGTGCATACGCGCTCCCCTTCAATGAAGTAATGCTTGGTATATTCCTTGTCGGTCATCACCATCATGGGGCTAATATACAAAGTTTTGTTTAGAATCATATGAGTAAACACAGGCCGGCCGCGCAGCATCAGCGTGCTTTCGCTGTTGCTCAATTTCCATACGCGTTCGCCACCGGCATTGTAAACATACGAACTCAGCATCGGAATACTAATTTTATCATGAACAGTTGTCAGCCGGTTTTCTTCGTCCCAGCACTGGTTGCGCACATTGCCGCTGTTGTGTCTTTCGGTCATGTTGCCATTGGCATCCCATTTGAATTGAGCGGTACCGGCCGTTTCAACGGCATGTGGCTGAGTAGTGGAATAGCTGTAGGTGTTGTTGTACGAAACATAATTGATTGAGCCCCGCAGCGATGTTTCAGCATACAGGTTTTTAGTAGTGATGTTGCCAGACTGACTGTAGCTCATGCTCAGCTCGTAATCCTGCTGATTGCCGAATCCCGAAAACATTCCTCTGGCTCCGGTGAGTCTGTACAAATCGTCGTATTCATATTCATATCGGTATCCGCCGCCAGTATTGCCGTAGGCATAGCCTGCCGTATTGTTCAGTAATGTGATGTTGCCAGAATTGTCATACGTGTAATTGATGTTCTGCATCATTACTCCATTGGACTGAAAGCTCTGCAGGTTTGTCAATCTCAGGTTCTGGGGATTGTAAGAGTAGTTGGCATAGGTGCCATTACCATAACCAATGTACGTCCTTGACCCGTATTTGTTGTACCTGACGCCGGTAATGTAACTGTACATATGCGGCCCTTTCTGACCATCCATGGAAGTCAGTTGCCCGCCGTTGTTGTAATGATAACTTACCACTTCGCCGTCGGGGTAAGTGATATTCTTTACCCGGTTCCAGCTGTCGTATTCCCAATCGGTCTCAAATGTGTATGCTGCCCCGGCAGGAACAACAAAAGTATGTGTGTTTTTGATCAGTTCCCCCATGTTGCCGTATTCAAACGATTGCACACCGGATGCATCCTGCATTTCGGTCATCCGGCCGCTCTGGTTACCGCTGTTGGGCGCTCCGTATTCGTAATACACGTTCATTTCAGGGTTCTGCGGGTATTCAATTCTTTGTAAACGCAGGTTGCTGTAGTAATATTTTATTTCCTGATTAAGGTTGGCCAGATTCTGAGTTGTGGTTGTAAGAACATTTCCGGCCATATCATAAGTATATTTAGTCTTTCCTGCATCCGGATGCTCTCTGTTGAGCAGTCTCCCAAGCATATCATATTCATAGGTTGTCATATTGTTCTCCGGATCGGTAGAACGTATAAGTTCTCCCAGTGGATCGTAGACAAATTTGGTAATAGTACTCAGGGGTGCCGTCACACTTGTGTTCAGGCCTCTGCCGTTGGTAAATTTTTCTGTAACTTTATTTTTCGGATCCGTCGCCTTTGTTTTAAAACAAGTTGTTCCAAAAGCATCTGTTCCAAAATCATACAAATAGCTCATCTGCGTGCCATCGGGGAAATTCTGAACCAATGGACGATCCATAACATCGTAAGTGGTCGTTGTAGGATTTATCTGCTGAATGGACAGGTTCAGCGTGGTTTCACTACCGGACAATTCGGTTACAGGTTGCGAAATGGAAATTACCCGACCGTAGCTATCGAGCATGCCGATTCCTGAAACCAGTATTACATCAACACCATTTTCGGTTATTTTTTTCTTGCTCTGAATACTTCGTCCAAGTCCGTCGGCAAAATTTACTGTAATAAACTCGTTGTTTGTTGATGTGTTCATTGGATCATAATGCCTTGTTTTTGCCCAAAAACCATTTCCCCCGGCACTATTTTCATCCCAGTATTCGCAACTGATGGTATATGCGATTCCATTTAATATCTCATTGGGCCCCGTTACCGTTTTCATTCTGCCACCCGGATCGTAAGTGTACTTCATTTTGTTACCTGTAATATCAGTCACTTCCAGAGGCAGTCCATGTCTCAGATCATAGGTTGCTGATGAAATATTTCCCCATGAATCAATTGTCCTTTCCGTATAGGTATGAACAAAATTATCATATTCGCTGGAGTAGGATAATCGTTGATGGTTCACGTCTTCGGGCAGGAAAATATCAAGGATGTTTCCGTAGGAATCGTAATTGATTTCAGTGGTTGCCATGTTGCTGCCTTCAAATGCGTTTATTTTCCACACTTTTCCGGTTGTATAGTACTCGGCAGATCTTTTCTGCAGAAGGATGGTCTGATAATCTTTCACCTGCAGGTTTTCAACCATCGCGCAAAGATTGTCAGAATTATAAAGAACCTGATTATTTACGTATGAAATATATGCATGAATGTCATCAGTCTGGTCGGCAACGTCGCCATAATTAATGTACTCTTTTACATTTCCATGTGAACCGTGAACCCATGATTTTCTTGTACGGACCTGCCACATGCCGGTTCCTTCATAGTAATATTTATTTGCATCGGAAATGGCCGGGTAGTAAGGTCCGAAGCAATCTGCTGTGGAGAGATTAACAACCACTCCGTCAGAAATCTGCTTGGCATCCCACTTATACACCGTTTCAACATACATGTTTTGACTTCCGTCACTAATCTGATCATACTTTTTCAACCCTTTGAACAAGTAGAAATCATTGTGGTATTGTTCTTCTGTTATCCTGTAGCAAACACCTGATGTCGAAAGATTATTGAATTGTTTTGTCCAGACGGTTTCATACCCAAAAAAGTCACGTTCCATTCGGTGATAAAAAGCATTCTCGTACTCAAACTTGTAGCAAATTTTGTTTTCGCCATCACCGTAAACCCCATCATAAACCACCAGTGAAGCCATGTTCCATCGAGACGAGGGGTTCTTCCTGTCGGTATAATCGAGAGCATAGTCAACTGTGTAAGAGCTTTGAACTGGAGTATGAACGGTTTTTAGCACGTTGGTTTTTTTCGGAATACCGTAATTGACATGAATCTGATCATCGGAGCCCACATAAACAAAATCAAGAAATCCGTCGCCATTAATATCCTCGATTTTATATTTTTCATAAGAAATATTATATGATCCGTTAATGTATCCGGAAAAAGCAAGTTTGAAAAAGCCAATAGGGAAGCCAATCGTATAGGCAATGTTTCCGGCTACATTATATGCTTTTGAGTAACTAATCTTGTCAGTGAATGACGAATTCATGGTCTGCGTGCCAACGAATGAATTTCCCGTATTGATATATGCAGAAATACTGCTGCCATTATTTATACAAACATCAGGTAACCCGTCATTATTTACATCCATCATCGATTGGGTATTGTAATTATTTGCAGCACTTCCGCATAATCCGCCAGCCCAACTATCGTTATATTTATTGAAAAAGCTTAATCCAAGGCTAATTGATTGAGCATCTGATATGGAATTGGATATCGATTGATGGTCCCAAGCCTGGAATGGGGAAAACCTATATCCCAGGTTAAATGCAACCATATTTGTGTGTCTGTCAATCCTGTCTGAAAGGCCATCTCCGTTAATATCAGCGTAAATAAAAGTCACCTCTGAATTACTGTTTGTTATGCCGTATGAAATCGAGCCGGAAATGTTACTTGATTTTGATTTTGCCGGATCTTGTGATTTTGAGCCTTCATGAATAATACCACCTATGCCAATAGAAGATCCCTCTGAGTGAGCATATCCACTACTGATTAGAATTTCAGGCTGCACATCCAGCTTGCTATTTGAGATTCCACCATAGCTTGTTGAATACTGAATAAGTTTTTCTGAAACGATATCAGGGTATTTGTCACCATTTAAGTCAGTAAAATCGGTATACCCTTCCGGGTAGCTGTTTGATGTTGTTTCACTTTCAGTAATTCCGGCAGACACCGAAACCGAGAAAGACTCAGTTTTTTGCTTGCTGAATTTATGTATTGCCCTTACATATCCTGCAGAGTTTGACTCAGGAACCGGATTGTTAAAGTCGGGAATTGAACCGCTGTTTTCACCCGAAAGGCCAAGATTTGTCAGAATTCCGAGCAGATCGGTAATCACTCCTCCACTTCCTGAATTATAATATTCAGTATATGTGCTCTTTGTAAAGTCTTCCCAACGGTCCTTTTCTCTGTTCGCAGACATAGGAACAAAATACAGTGAACTGGGATCAGAAATTCCGAAACCATTGAAAATGTTTTGGACATCCTGAAATGATGAAGCCGATGTAATGGTTGAAAACTGGAAAGAAGATAAATATGACTCGCTCATGTTTGAAGACCCATAGGTCAACTCATTCTCATCAATTACAGAATAGCTTGATGCAGGAGCATTATCATAATATGAAAATTGCCCCCATCCCTGATACATATTGCCAAACAGCTTCCTATCCTCATCAAACAAAGAGTGATAACCTACCTTGAAGTCATTGATCAGGTTGTTGTCATATACTTTCGCCATGGAGACATCTTCATTGAGATCAGGATCTGATGTAAAATATTCAAAAAACACGGTTGCACCCGGGTCCAATGTAAACTCAATATAAGGGCTTCCCTGAATAAAACCATCAACCACTATCAAAACTGTCTTGGCCAACAGTTTTCTGGTTGATTTTGCAGTGAAAACAACTGTACCAGTATGCCCGGCAGGAGTTAATCCATATTCCAGTTTCGGAAATACTTTATAGTGCCCGGCACTCAGTACTTTTGGCCATGCTCTGCAATTTCTTTTTGGGAAAATAGACATATTCAGAGAGGGGTAATATTTTATTGAGAAAATAGGATCATTAGGAATAATTTGAAAATTCACGGCACTGACATATTCAATTACGGCTGAAAAATCAATATCACTCCAGTTTACGTTGGTGTTTGCAAGCAACTTTATTGGAATAGAGTCACCTTCGGTAACAGGAATGGAGTAAGAGAATGTGTGATTCTGAATTGGAGTATTGTTGCTGAATGACACATTGTGTATAGCAGTTTGATTGTGTTTGATCACGAATTGCAGATCATCACTCTGCGCAGGACTGTTCAAAACTCCAGTCACTTTAATTACGCCGGAAAGGGGAGCTGTAAAATACGTGCCATCATGTATTACTGCATCGTTGCTGTAAATAAAGTCATGCAATGGCTTTTCATCAGCATCAACAAATGGTGTTTCCTGACATTTATATGAGTAGATCTTTGTGTTCCAGTTAACATCATCCATGCCGATTATATCATCAGATAAAATTCTGAAGTAAATGCGATCTCCCTCAACTACATTATTCAGGCATACTGAATAGTTATGAGCCGTAAAATCGTCTGCGGCAATGTCTCCATAATGAATAATGGTCCCGTTGTGTTGGATCGTATAACTGATTTTGTGGTTTTGTAAGTTCTGGGGATTCACCCTCTGAATATCGCTTGAAATTCTTAGTTGTTTGTCTGTTAAATCAGGGGCAATCCACATCCGAACCGGATCCCTTCGATATAAACCTGCATCGTCTCCAGTTTCACTGAATTCCGGATCAATACTGCCATCGCGGATAATTGTATAGCAAGGATCATCTCCGACAACCTGTTCCGTTGCAGATGTTTCCATTGTAAATTCTGGAATCCCAGAGGCATCAGGATAGTTATAATAAACATCTCCTTCGCTGATATAATCAACATATCCATCCGCATTTACATCAACGAAATACTTATTTGTCATGTTTCGCTCTTTTGTCCAGGCCATACTGGCAGAACCTGAAACGCCTAGGCATCCGACATTGATTTCGGCTCCAAGCGTATTGGAGTTTGACCAGTTTGTTCCCAAGTCAGGCAAATCGATAACAGGAGGTGTTAGTGTTGCACTGTAAAATAACCGGTTAAACGGGTCCAATTCTCCCCGGTAAAATTTGAGCTCAGAATTTTCTCTCACAATTTTGTCTTTCAATCCGTCGCCATTCAGGTCGACAAACATCACTTTTTCAAAAAGGGCACTTAAAGATGTGCTAGCATCACCACCAATCGAATTTAGCTTGTTTGCGGGATTTCCAATGCCAAAACTGACAGTACCTCCCAAACCTCCACTTATCGATTTACTTTTCCCCAAACTTTGTTTCTCATCAAACTGAACCAGACTGCCGTGGAGTTCCTCGGGTATTTCATACAATGAAAGTAGAACTTGATCTGTGTTTTCAAAACTCACACCAACCTCCTCATAGTAATCGAATGAATGCACTTTTACCCCAGGTGTTTTATCTTTTACAAACTCCCCACAACTTTTGAAACTGTTGACTGTTGTCAAAGATTGCTCATCGCTTACTTCAGCTATTGCACAAAGCAAATTTTTACTATATGCTCCGGATTTGTATCCAAGCACATATGAACGCACAAACAGATTATCATATTTTATGTCTATTTCTCTGAGTAAAAAGTCAGTAACCTCCAATAATCCATAACGACCGGAGATTATATAATCATTTCTGTTATTTGTGTATGTAAAATCAATAGAATATTTTGGTTGCTCTGTAACTGCTCCATCGTATCCGGTATATTCAATACGGCTCAGATAAATTTCTTTTCCTCCGGTTCCGGGTGTTCGCGAAAAGGAAGATTCATGAATATACTCGTATTTCACATAGTTTCCATACATGTCTCTGATTTCAGTCAATGCCCAGTGTGCAATGTTCCCGGCTCCATCCTGTAAAACACAGGAAGGATTAACTGTTGCATCGGAATAGTATTTGCCGTAATAATAGCGGGTTCCCTGTTTATCCACCACTTCCCACCAATAATTCGACGGATCATTGCCATGTCGGATAAGCCGGTCAAAGGCTCCTTCAATACGGTACGAAAAAAATGTCTCCTGTTCAATTCCCCGGGCACGGTAAGTTCCCTGATGCACAAGTTGCAGTCTTGTTGTATCTTCTTCAGCAATTACCAACTCAACAATTTGTTCACCGTTGACCAAGTATTCTTCAGATTCGTACTGATCAGAATAAGTTGGGACTCCCCAACGGGTTTCAACTGTAATGGCCGGGGAAGCAAGGTTCCAGCCAACACCGAGTATTCCGTTTCCACCTTCATTATTGTAAGAAAGCGATAACTGTGGCTGCATACCTTGCCGCCCGGCGGGAATCTGAATTGGATAACTAAGATTCGCGGTACCCGTATTATTGGCAGATGGAGGCCCCATAATCGTAATCCCAGCCAAGGGATCAGCATAGGCCATGTCTTTCATGGATGTTGGAGTAAATGCTTCTGTTTGCGGAGCCTCGGGTGTTTTCAAAATGGAATTGATAAAGTCAGTAAAATGAGTGGTGGTGCTAAGTATGCAATTGTTCTCAACATCAACACTGTCGATGGGAAGAATCGACCAGTCCATTTTTGTTTCATCATAATAAAAAGTTCGAATATCCTCTGGCCCATATCCAGCTGGAATCAGGGTGCTGTCGTATTTAATTGACAATTGAACCCCATTTGCAAAATGTTCTCCATGTGGCAAACAGCGATACCCAGCCCCAAGTGCAGTCACATTAACCATGTCAGCATCAAGCATCGGCATGTCTTCAGTCCGCAGTCCTGTAACACTGAGAGTCAGTTGATTTTTTACTGATCCTGCAGCGCCTGAAAGACTGAACCCGTCCAGATTTATATTGATGGAGTTTTCTGGCAGGGCAACAACTTGTTTAAATGAAACCTGATTGATTTCAGAACTCTTGAAATCATATGAACTGTTTTGCGATAGAACAACCTGTTTGTGTGTTTTTTCACCGTTTGAAAAAGTTGCAACAACATCAATGTTTCTTATTGATCCAGGCTCATTATTCAGCGGAACAAACCCCTCAAATGCACTGTTAAAATACCGGAGCTTTGTGCCATTCGCTTCTATAGAGACCAGGTCGTCTGTTTTATTCACCATTCCACTTAAATAAGCACTGTTGCCAAAATAGCTGCATGATTGTGGAATATTAACCTCAAGGGAGTTGTTACTTAATGCGTCATTAGAAATAACAATACTGACATTTTTAATTTTATAGCTGGCACCAGATCCTTCAGGACTGCTGAATCGAATGATGTTTTTTCCAGATTGCAGCTGATTGAATGAAATTTTCTCGCGTTGATGACTCCATTCATTTTTTAATCTGACTATTAAACCTCCGTTGGCAATATTGTCATTAATACTTCGGCAAACAGAGGTGAAATCGGCCACACCAAACAGATCGTATTCAAGATAAATAGACTTGTTTTCCGGAATTATTCCATTAAGAAATATATCCAATTGATTGTCTGTCGGATCGTCAAATTCATCTTCTTGCGCAGCTCCAACCGAAAGAATCACATTGCCCGAAGTTGAGTATTTGCCACTCGTCACCAATGGCAATAGCAATTCGGGCTGATCGTTAGATGAAAAAGACCCAGGGCTGTTTTCAGCAGCTTCAATGATACTCTTATTGGGGAGATTATTTTTTGGTCTGTCGTTATGAGCAGACTGATTGGTAAGTGCGACAAATGATGTAATAACAAGTCCGTAAATAATACTGTTTCTCATGTCAGACAAATTTATTATTGAACAATGAATTTAATGATTCTGCTTTCAGATTCTGCTTTCAGAAGAAACAGATAGCACCCTTTACTATTAAGGAACCCCCTCACTGAATAATTGTCAGAACCACTAAAATTCCTGATTTCCAGAATCCGGCCGTTTTCATCCTGAATGGTTAGCTTCACTTTTTCTTGTTTCACAAGCTGTATCATCACCCTGTATTCTCCCATGGATGGATTCGGGCAAACGTCAAAAGAAGCAATATCATTTATTGCAATTGCATGGTCGGGCTTTGTGGATTCACTGCCTGTATTTTCTGAATTATCACCAGTTAATTGACTTCGGTCATTCACATCCGGAATGTTTTCTATCTGAAAAGTGAACGCATCGCTGCCCGAGTTGTCAGTATCCCAGAAAACATTATCGAAGTAATAATACCCAAGGCTATCGCTGCTGTCAGCAAAAATTACGGTGGTTGTTGAGTCCGGAAATGTGAAATCGGTTTCGCCGTTGACAACTAGATTCACATTTATTGAATCTGGAATTCCGGGAGCATAGAGCTTTAGATGCGTATTTGTCGCGTTCACGGTAATTCCGGAGCATATCATTAGCCATTGTTGCGATGATAGTCCAGAAATGCCTCCGGTTCTCAAAGTGTCATTAGAAATATTTGTGAGTGTATCACCATTGTCGCCCCAGATCAAATAATCAAGTTCCTGCATTTCGTTTGGGTTGTTTTTATTGCAATCAGCTAATGATCCAGATGAAATAGTCAGTGGGGCTTCACCGCCGATGGCGGCACTTTGTTTTTGATTAATATTGATTAGGCTGTCTTTTCCAAGTCCGGCAATACTATTTTTAAAATCAATATTCTCCTTATAATCCCATAATACCTCACCGTTTGAGTTCATGTAATCCAGTCCTTCCATGCCTATACCGTATTTAATAGCAAGATAAGTATGAACTTTTGTAATTTCTTCATATGTAAGAGTGGTGTCATAAAACATGAATTCTGCAAATTTTCCTTCAAACCCGAGTTGATCTCCGCCCAGGACTTTGAGATTCGACATAGAAGAATCAATATTCTGATCATTCCATGAATACAGGAGCATGTTCAATGCAGGCATAGCCGGCGTACTGTCAGCATAGGTCCATGTTGTATCTGTGCCACGAATGTAATTCGTACTTACTTCTAAAACCGAGGCCGAATCAGCCCTTAACGACCAAAGACCGAATGCGCTACTACTTGCATTTGATTTATAAACTGCAAAAACGCAATAGGAAGCAACCGGCGATGGGAAATAGGCTATTTGCAGAGGTTGTGATGAGGAATCAAAAACCAGACAAGGTTGATAGTTTATATATCCTGAATCAGCTACAAAAAAGCCAGACGAACTCATAGCATTTAATCCGTAGCCGCTCACGTCCTGCCAATATCCGCTGTCGCCTGGAGTTTCAGCAGATAACCAGACCCGCGGAGAAATTAACTCGGGGAATTGAGCCTGTAGGTTCACTGCATATAAAAATGACAGAAAAACTATAAAAAATCCACGAAAAGTGCCCATAAATATTGTTTTTTGGAAAAATTATTTGCAAAGAGCCAAAATTTTGGGTTAAATAACTAAGAAATTTAACACGAACAAGTACTTTAGTATTTAATTAACTATTAGTTGACGGTTGTTATAATTTAGAAAAAGTTGGAAACCAAGTTAGTGATTCAATATTTCATTTGGTCAAGCAATAGTTAGTGTCAATTTTGATGAGTGCATTCAGCTTAGAATGAAATAATGAAATCTCTTCATGTAACTAAAATCAAATGTTCTCCATTTTCTCAACCCCCTTTCACCCCCTCCACCAACGTCTTCACCAGCTTTTCCTTGTTGCTTGGATTTATTTTCCAAATAATGGAAATAGCCACTACTGATTTTTAAGACTTTTCGTTCAATAGGAGGGTGGTCAATTTGCAGCGGCGCACACTGGTCAAAACAAACGGCGCGGGGTGGTCAATTTGCTCCGGCGCGAGTTGATTATTTGGAGTTTGTACCAATTAGTGAAGCGCTTTTCACGGAGAACTCAATCAATTGTCGCTCTTTATTGACATTTCTTATTATACGAGCCATTGAGTGGGCACAATTACCATTCAACCGGAGCGTTACAGATGTGTGACAGTGCATTTTTTCTATTGAGATTCAGAGAAACATTGTTTAAAATTTTGTACATTTGAATCTACATATTGTTAAGACTAAAAACATCGGGAGAAAACACATGCAGTTTGATTTCTGGAACATTATCAGCATATTTATTGGCGTATTCTTGGCAATTTTGCTTTTCTACTTGACAGAAATCATTCGGAAAAACAAAACAAAGCCAATTGATGATGCTCAAATGCAGCGAATCGCCTTAGCCGAAGGAGTTATTTGGCTTGCACCGGTAATTAATTTTCTTCAAAAATGTGTATTACTTGCAGAAGATTTTAATAACGGTCAAATTAGCGACAGTGCTTTAATTAAAGCATGGCCAAAGATTAATCTGAAAGAACTTGAAACTGAAAAGGGTAAAGAATCAATGCCTTGGTTACCCTCTGAGGTTTTTCATCGCGGGATGGAGTTGATTGCTCAGCTTGATTATTGCCAACCCCTGTTCCCAGAAGCATTGTTCACATCATTTGATTCGAAAGAAGATGGCACAAGTAACATTCATGGCCATATTGACCGGCTAAGAACGTTGCTAATAGATTTTCAAACGTTTGATAGAGAATTGCGAATTCTGATTTCAAAATTCCACTAGTAATCAACTTGTCCTTTCATGTATCACTTTTTGCAATCTTTTATGAAGATTGGGTATGAACGCCGATACTTGAAGACACACAACTTCCCATACCCTTTTTGACCCCCAAGTTGGCAAGAGACCAGCCCTAATCAATTTCCCAATACGCCCCAAATATCTGCAATTTCAGTCACCTTGATTAGGTTTGGGTGTTCAGCTGGTTCCGTTTCGGTCTCGTGCTGCCAGGTGACATGGTAGGGTATATAAATGGCGGTGCCGCCCAGGCCAATGACTGGCAGAATGTCGGATTTGAGTGAGTTGCCGACCATCATAAAGTCAGACGGGCTTATATCCAGCTTTTTGAATAGTAGCTGATAATCAGTTTCTGTCTTATCGCTCATTATTTCAATATGATGAAAATGTTTTTCAAGACCAGCCTTTTTAAGCTTGCGTTGTTGATCGAGCAAATCGCCTTTTGTTGCTATAACAACAGTGTAGCGGGTTTTCAATTCGGTCAGAATATTTTTAACATCGCCTAAAAGAACAACGGGTTTATCAATGAGTTCTTTGCCCATTTCCAAAATAGCATTTATTGTTTTAGCAGATACCTTTTTCTTACTCACTTTGATTGCAGTCTCAATCATTGACAATGAAAATCCTTTTGCACCATATCCATACAGGCTCATATTCTGGATTTCAGTTTCCAGTAGTGCTGACGAAACCTGCTCCGGAGTGGCATACTCATGCATCAACTCGCATAATTGCTGTTCTGTTTCCTGATAATAGGGCTCATTAATCCACAATGTGTCATCTCCATCAAAGGCTATTACTTTTATCCGGCTCATAAATTTTTGAATAAGACTTTTTAATTGATTTTGTTTTGGGGCTTTGCATCATAGAGGCAAGGTGTAGAATGCAATTTTGTGCTTGTTCTTGCAGTTTCTTATTTGCAAAATTGAAATTGGGAATGCAAAGATAATATTGCTAAAGTTGATTTTTAGTGATTTAACAGGATTGCTTGAAACGAGTAGGACAGATTCTGTTGAGAAATGGTAATACGCCAGCCTAAACGCATGAAAACAGATCATATCGATTTTTCCAATTTTGGAAATAGCCACTACTGATATTTTAGACTTTTCGTTCAATAGGAGGCTGGTCAATTTGCAGCGGCGCACACTGGTCAAAACAAACGGCGCGGGGTGGTCAGTTTGTATCGGCGCCAGCTGTTTTTTTCAGCATTTTTCCCAAAATCAGGCAAAAAAGTTTTCAAAATCGGACAATTTTACGGCGAAAATGGACGGTTTTCGGACGATTTCAGACGATTTTGGACGTTTTTCAGGCGATTTTGGGTAAATTCGGGCGTTTTTCAGGCGATTCCGGGTAATTTCGGGTAATTCTCGGGCGATATTTGGTAATTCCAGAAAATTTCTGGCGAAAATTGTTTTGAAATTGAATGTTTTGTGGCGAATTCTGAATGATTACAAAAATATTCAGTAGAAATCATGGCAAATTGTCGGGCGTGTGGGGGAGTGTTCAAAAAAGTGTGTCAATTTCTGGGAGTGATCAACAAAGTGTGTCATTTGCAAGTTGAAAAATGCTGCGATTTTTTTATGCAAATGAAGTGTTTGCAAACAAATCGGTCATGTTTTTTCAGGAATCCAGTTGATTGCATAAAGGTTTTGAGCAAATTGATGTCGCCGAAATGAAATTGCGGAAATAATGTATTTTTGAAGTATGGCATTTACACAAACAGAAGAAAACGACGTCCGGAATCTCATGCACTTGTTCATTGAAGATCTGCGACCACCGGAACATATCAGGCCGAAACTCGATTTTGGATATAGAATCGAAGATCAGAATATTTTCATTTTCGAAATCCGTCCGCAATGGAATAAACCGGAAATCATACGCCATTACGATTTCGCAAAAATCTCGTTCGTGCGAAATACCAGCATCTGGAAAATCTATTGGATGCGCGGAAACCTGCAATGGTATGCATATGAGACACCCTCAACCGGATCTTTGAAAGCTGCCTTGATGCTGATAAAGAAGGATAAGCATTCTTGCTTTTTTGGGTGAGACATTCCAAAATGTTGGAAAACAATTCTGGTGAATGCACCGTGGATATTTATGAAGTAACTAAAAAGGTAACTAAGGAAGTTACAGTACTGGCTTAAGAAATCAACAAAAGTTTCTATGAAAGTAACTAAGAAAGTATCGATTGACGTTTATCCAGATTTCGGGAAACTAAAAAAGCTTAAGCATTTAATGGTAACTGACTTCACTCATTCATGTCGCAGCGCACTCAGTGCCACTAAAGAAATAGAGATCTATAAAGGGGTGGTCAATTTAAAACGGCGCACACTGGTCAAAACAAACGGCGCGGGGTGGTCAATTTGGTTGGCTTATGCACAAAGATGAGCGAAAATATATAACTTTGCAAAATGATTAAGTTAAGTAACAGAAATATCAAACCCACTGCAATGCGTGAACTTGTATTAAAAGTGCTAGCAGATCAAAAAGCAGCAATAAGTCTTGCTGATCTTGAAAATAAATTTGAAAAGGCAGATCGAAGCACTTTATACAGAACGCTGAAAACCTTTGAGGAATACAAGCTGATTCACAGTATAAATGATGGCTCAGGTTCGGTCAAATATGCTTTGTGTCAGGATACTTGCGAATGCCTCCCAGAAGACCTCCATGCACATTTCTTATGTTCAAAATGTAATCAGACATTTTGTTTACATGATTTTGCTATTCCTGAAATAAAGCTACCATCCCAGTTTAAACTCAAAGATGTAAATATAATATTAAAAGGTATTTGTGCGAATTGTAAAAAATGAACTTTGCAACTCAGTTGCATTAGGAAAATATTACTTTTGTAGTGAAAAAGTTTTTATTTCATTGTTTTGAAAATATTTGCAGTCATATTAAGTGTTTATATTGTTGCTCTGACAATGGTTCCTTGTGTTGATAATCATCTGAATGATTCAGCATCAACCATTGAATTGTGTCAGAAAACCAATGATTCTGATTCTTCTGATATTGACTTATGCTCTCCATTTTGCACGTGTAGTTGCTGTGGTACAAGCATCTCGTTTGAACTTCACGTTTTTTTTAGTGCAATAACAGTAACCCCTTCTGTACAAAAATTTTATTTCAGAACAATTTATGTTACTGAAATAGCAATTGCTATCTGGCAACCCCCGAAAATTTCCTGACTCTTTTGCCGGTTGTAATACGCTTTGGTTAATCAGACATTCTTTGATTATGACAATTACATATTGTCAGCAAGTAACCGGTTTTTTCATTCATTCTTATTATTCATTTTAAACATTTCGTTATGATTGACAGAATCATCAGGTTCTCAATAAACAACAAGTTAATTATAGGTTTATTTGTTGTAGCCCTGGTTGCATGGGGTATATTTTCACTAAAAAAGCTGCCAATTGACGCAGTCCCAGATATTACCAACAATCAGGTTCAGATAATTTCCATTGCTCCCACACTGGCAGCTAATGAAGTGGAACAGTTTATAACAGCCCCTATCGAAGTATCGGTAGCAAATATTCCCAATCAGGTGGAGCTTCGTTCAATTTCACGTTTGGGATTGTCGGTTGTTACTGTTGTGTTCAAAGACAATGTAGACATGTATTGGGCAAGGCAGCAGATTTCAGAACGCCTCAAAGAAGCCGAAGAACTTATTCCCGAAGGTGTTACAACCCCCCAGATGGCTCCCATTTCTACCGGGTTAAGTGAAATATATCAGTACGTTCTGAAGGTCAAGCCGGGTTATGAGAAGATGTACGATCCTATGCAATTGCGTACCATACAGGACTGGATCGTTCGACGTGAAATGCTGGGTACACCCGGTGTTGCTGATGTAAACAGTTATGGTGGTTTTATGCAGCAGTACGAAGTGTCTGTAAATCCTGACCAGCTTAAATCAATGAATATAACTCTTGATGACATTTTTGAAGCGCTTGAGCAAAACAATCAGAATACCGGCAGTGCTTACATTGATAAGAAGCCACAGGCGTATTTTATTCGTGGTATAGGTTTAGTAACTTCAATAGAGGATATCGAAAATATTGTCGTGAAAACAACAGACAATAATATTCCAGTTTTAATTAAAGATGTTGCAAATGTGCAAATGGGCAGCGCTCCGAGATATGGGGCATTCATTGTAGATACTATAGGCGAAGCAGTGGGTGGTGTTGTAATGATGCTCAAAGGAAAAAATGCTTCTGAAGTTATAGATGGTGTAAAAGAAAGAATAGAGCTTATTGAAAAATCTCTTCCCGAAGGCCTTGAAATTTATGCATTCTACGACCGCACAGAACTGGTCGACAGAGCTGTTGGCACAGTATCAAGAAACCTTATAGAAGGTGGTTTGATTGTAATTTTTATACTTGTGCTGATGCTCGGTAATTTGAGGGCAGGGCTTATTGTGGCTTCCGTTATCCCGCTTTCCATGCTGTTTGCCATTTCGCTGATGAATCTTTTTGGGGTATCGGGAAACCTCATGAGCCTAGGGGCAATTGATTTCGGATTAATTGTTGACGGAGCTGTTATTATTGTGGAAAGCGTGGTGCACCGAATAACGCAAAGCAAGTCCCATCATTTAGGTGTGGCAAAGCTGTCGCAACAGCAAATGGATACCGAAGTGTATGGCTCTTCAAAACGAATGATGAACTCAGCAACCTTTGGTCAGATTATTATTCTCATCGTTTATCTGCCTATTCTTACCCTTGTCGGTATAGAAGGAAAAATGTTTCGCCCGATGGCAGAAACGGTAAGTTTTGCAATACTTGGTGCGCTTATCCTTTCTCTTACTTATGTTCCGGTAGCATCAGCACTTTTCCTCAGTAAAAAGACGGTTCATAAAACAAATTTGTCTGACAGATTGATGAATTTTCTTCATAAAATTTTCGACCCCTTACTGAATTTTTCACTAAAACATAAAATTGCAGTTGTTTCTGTTTCTGCAGGATTATTTATTGGCAGTATTTTTCTTTTCAATTCTTTAGGAGGCGAGTTTATCCCAACACTGGAGGAAGGTGATCTTGCTGCGGGTGTTATGACTTTGCAGGGTGGTTCTCTTTCTAACACTATTGAAATGGTGGAAAAAGCAAATAAGATCCTGATGGAAAAATTCCCTGAAGTAGAGCACGTGGTATGTAAGATCGGAACAGGGGAAATACCGACTGACCCTACACCAATGGAAACGGGAGACTATATCATTGTAATGAAAGATAAAGATGAATGGACAAGTGCATCATCCCGTGAAGAAATGATGGAGAAGATGCAGGAAGAGCTTTCAGTTCTGAAAGGTGTTGTGTTTACACTTCAGCAACCAATACAAATGCGTTTCAACGAACTTATGACAGGTTCCAAACAGGATGTGGCAGTCAAAATATTTGGTGATAATCTTGATACTCTTTCTGCGAAAGGTGAAGAATTGGAAATATTAATTCGTGATATAGAAGGTGTTGAAGATGTTAATGTTGAGAAAGTAACAGGTTCCGGCCAGGTACAGGTCAATTATAACAGAAAAAAAATTGCACAGTATGGATTAAATATTGAGCAGATAAACAGTTTGCTGAAAACTGCATTTGCAGGCAGTTCAGCAGGTGTGGTATATGATGAAGAAAAACGTTTTGATCTTGTTGTACGGTTTAATAAAGATTTCAGAGATGATATAGAATTTGTCAGAAACCTGTATATACCATTACCTAATGGCAATCAGATAACTCTGGAACAGGTTGCCGATGTCGAAATGAAAACAGGTACTGCACAGATATCGCGTGAAAGCACAAAAAGAAGAATTACAGTTCAGTTCAATGTTCGTAACAGAGACGTTCAGTCAATTATTGAGGAAATCAGAGCAGTGCTTGATGATAAATTATCGCTTCCACCCGGATATTATATTACCTATGGGGGTCAGTTTGAAAACCTCGTTAACGCAAATAAACGTCTTGCAGTTGCTGTACCTGTCGCGTTGATTCTCATTTTCATTCTGCTTTTCTTCACTTTCAGATCATTAAAACAAACATTGCTGGTATACTCAGCTGTTCCACTTTCTATGATTGGTGGCGTTTTTGCTCTTTTCATTAGGGATATGAATTTTAGTATTTCTGCGGGTATCGGCTTCATTGCTTTGTTTGGTGTAGCCGTTCTGAACGGTATTGTCCTGATAGCCGAATTTAACCGACTTGAAAAAGAAGATGGAATAACAGATATTTACGACAGGGTGCGTAAAGGCATCAAAGCCCGGTTCAGGCCTGTTCTAATGACGGCTGCGGTTGCATCCATGGGATTTTTACCTATGGCATTATCAACATCAGCCGGAGCAGAAGTTCAGAAGCCTTTGGCAACAGTAGTAATAGGTGGTTTAATCACAGCCACATTGCTTACACTTGTCGTTCTCCCTGTGTTGTACATTCTCTTTTCCAGTAAGCGTAAACCAAAAAAAGTATCGCCTCCTAAAATTAGTATTGTTCTTGTGCTTGCAGCAGGCCTTAACATACTCACCTTGTCTGAATCCAATGCACAGAACACAAAATCTTTTACGCTTGATCAGGTAGTGCAGGCATCAATAACAAACAATGGCTTAATAAAATCGGCTAATCTGAATGTGGAATATCAGAAAAAACTGAAAGCAGCAAGCTGGCAGTATGAAAAAACAGGTTTTGAATATTCCTATGGTCAGACAAATTCTTTTATCAAGGATAATGGTTTTAGTGTGTCACAGAATTTTCCGTCAATATTTCAGAATGTAGGTCGTTCAAAACTAGCAGATGCTTATGTGAAATCGGCTGAATATAACGTGTCGTATTCTGAAACTGAAGTTGTAAGCGCGGTGAAGTCATATTATTTTCAGTTGCTGTATAATTACTCCTTGCTGAATTTGCTGAATTATCAGGATAGGCTTTATACAGATTTTCTTAAAGCGGCTACACTTAAAAACGCAACCGGTGAAACACCCTTGCTTGAAAAAGTAACTGCAGAAACCCGCCTGTTTGAAATAAAAACCCTTATCAAACAGGTCATGGCGGACATTCTAATAAATAAGCAGAAATTGCAGGTATTGATGAAAGAGCCAAACCCTGTTGAAATTGTAGATACTGCATTATATGAAATTGATTTCTCTTTTGTTCTCGACAGCTCTGCCATTATTGCTAATCCTGGCCTCGCAATTATGAAACAGCAAATAGAAATCAGCAGGCGTGAAACTCAGATAGAAAAACTCGCTTTTCTTCCTGATCTGTCGGTTGGCTATTTCAATCAAACTAATAAAGACCTCGATAATGCTTATCGTTTTACTGGAGTACAAGTAGGGGTTTCAATACCATTGCTGTTCTTTTCACAGTCGGCAAAAGTTGAAGCAGGTAAAATAAACCAGATGATTTCTCAAAACAATTATGAATACTATTTGACAACTCTAAAGGGCGAGTTTAACGCACTAATACAGGAATATCTGAAACTGAAAACAAGTCTGGATTATTACGAATCATACGCAAACAAGCAATCTGAGCTGATAATTGAACAGTCAAAGAGGAGTTATATGGCTGGTAGTATAGATTATGTGGAGTATGTGCTGAATCTTGATGAGGCACTGGAAATTAAATCCAACTACCTGCTAACACTCAGTTTGTATAATGAGTCAATTATTGCTATTGAAAAACTCATGGGTAATGCTCAATAATTCAAATTTCCAAAACACGAACTTTAAAAATTTAAAAAATATGAAAACAAAGTTGTTATTGATAATGTTAGCAATAGCAGTGTTTGCTGTTAGCTGCAATAGTAAAAAAGATGAAGCCGTACAAAATGGCGAACATGAAGAACTACCTGCAAATGTAGTTGAAATGGATGATGCTCAGTATAATGCTGCCGGTATAGAACTGGGTTATGTTGAACACAAAGAACTCAGTTCAGTTTTAACTGTAAACGGCATGGTGAGTGTTTTACCTCAGAATCTTGTTTCGGTTTCTGCAATAATGGGTGGGTATATAAAAAGCACATCACTTGTTCAGGGTAGCCCTGTTACTCAGGGACAGGTAATCGCTGTAATTGAAAACCCCGATTTCATTGAGTTGCAACAAAACTACCTCGAAAGCAAAAGTAAACTGGATTATGCTGAGACTGAATATAATAGGCAGAAAGAGTTGCACAAGGAAAATGTAAATTCTGCTAAGTCTTATGAACTCGCATTGTCTGAATACAAAACACTCCAATCGTCAGTTGCTGCGCTTGAACAAAAATTGAGACTTATTGGTATTAATTCAAAAAGCCTTACAGTTGATAAAATTTCTTCATCTGTTTCTGTGTATTCGCCGATAAGCGGTTATGTGAAAACCGTCAATGTGAATATAGGTAAGTATGTGAATCCTACGGATGTAATTGCCGAAATTGTAAATACGAAGAACATGACGCTAGAACTTACCGTTTTTGAAAAAGATATTGATAAAGTAAATATTGGTCAGAAACTTGATTTCATACTGCCCGCAAAGCCAGATGTGAAAATGACTGCAGTAATTTATCAGGTGGGCAAGACTATAAACGATGATAAGACAGTTAAGATATACTGTACCATTGAGAAGGAAAATAAAAATTTATTACCTGGTATGTACGTGAGTGCTACAATAGAAACACAAAGTGATTCCGTTACAGCACTACCTAAAGAAGCAGTTCTGTCGTTTGAAGATAAAAATTATATTTTCATCTATTTAGAAAAGAAAAAAGAAGGTGAAGTGTATGTAACATTGTTCGAAGCTGTTGAAATTGAAAAAGGTGTTACTGAAAATGGTTATATTCAAGTAACTTTGCCTGTAAAATATGATTTGAAAACAACAAAAATTGTACTAAAAGGTGCTTACAACCTGCTTTCTGCCTTGAAAAATGCCGGGGATATGGCCTGTTAATAGTATTCATTAAAAAAAATGGAAGTTATGAAAGAGATAAAAGCGATCGTAAAACCTTTTAAGGTAGACAATATTCTGAACAAATTGCTCGAAGCAGGATATCCTAATATTAAAGTTTGCCTTGGTGAAGGCACAGGAACCTACACCGGCGATGATTCCAATAATTCAACCTGTTTTGCACTCACAAATGTGGAAGTGGCGAAGATTGAAATTGTTTGTAGTGATGCAGAAATAGAAAAAGTAATCGCTATTATTTCTGCTCAGGGTCGCACAGGCAACCCTGGTGACGGTATCTTTGCATCACCGATATTGCTAAGGCATTTCGTTTAAAATCTGGCGAAGAACTTAATTTTTGAGAGTGATGCACAAATTAATCATTGGTCAACAATCAGTTAATCAACCATGCAGGAAATCAACCCCCTGCATGGTATTAGCAGTGGGTATAAGGTAATACTATGAACAGAATAATTATATTTTCAGTACTACTGTCCGTTCTGGTATCCACCAATATTGTGGAAAGCCAAGCGCAAAGTATTTACCGTACTCAGAACGGCTATGTATTAGCAGCGAGAATGTATTGCGATTCTTCATTTTTTGCCGAAAGCCAAAATCTTATAATTAAGTATGATTAGGCAAGCAAAAGTATTTATGGCGACATGAACGCGCAAACCTTAATAAGTGAAATAGCATTTTTGGACAGTGTCTTTGCTGTGAAACCAAGGCAGTTATATTTTTCCGGCCATATCATAGTCGATTTTCTCACCTGGGATCATAATGAATACAATTTGGATGTGCTTTTTAAAATTGTGTTCATTGACGTAAAGGTCAGCCCTGTGGCAAAAATGAGATTCAGCCATGTTGACAGATTGTTGAATTATACCTGCATTATGGAGGCCTCGTTCAATTTGGACTTGAATGACTTTATATCAACATTCACGAGCAATTCGGTTCTGACATCAGTGTTCAGTTCCTGCAATTAATTTTAAGAAAGGAGTGGAAATAAAATGAAAAAGTACAAGCTTAAAAATCTCGATTGTGCATCCTGTGCTTCAAAGATAGAAGGCGGCGTTGCGAAGCTTGAAGATGTGAAATTTGTGAATGTAAATTTCGCAACCTCAACCCTCACCATTGATGCCGATAACATGGAAAAGGTGAAAGCCCGTATTAAGGAGATTGAGCCTGAAGTTGAAATTGAAGACAATGACAAGGTGAAAACCATAGTTTCTACAAATGAACTTGTGGAAAACAAATGGGCAATTATTAAAGCAACTTCAGGGCTACTTCTTTTACTTGCAGGGATGATATTCGAGGGCGAACTGCACAATACCCCTTTTCACATTGCGGAATATGCAGTATTTGTTGTAGCATACCTGATTGTAGGCTGGAACGTTATCGCATCAGCTGTTAAAAACATCGCTAGGGGGCAGGTTTTTAATGAGCAATTTTTAATGACCATTGCCACACTTGGAGCTTTTGCAATTGCTGAAATGCCCGAAGCCGTTGCAGTAATGTTATTTTACATAGTTGGCGAGCTGTTTCAGGATATTGCCGTGGGCCGTTCCCGTAAATCCATCAAAGCCCTTCTGGAAATCAAACCCGATTATGCCAACCTTAAATCAGGTGCGGAAATACAAAAAGTTTCACCGGAAGAAGTGAAAATCGGCGATACTATTATCGTTAAACCGGGAGAAAAAGTACCGCTTGACGGAAGAGTGCTTGATGGTACTTCCTTTGTTGATACCGCCGCCTTAACCGGCGAAAGTGTTCCCCGGAAAGTAAAAGAAACAGACGAAGTGCTGGCCGGGATGATTAACCAGTCTGGTCTGCTTATTATAGAAGTGAAGAAAACATTTGGTGAATCTTCCATTTCCAGAATACTTGAACTGGTGGAAAATGCCACATCTCAAAAAGCAGAGACTGAAAAATTCATTACAACGTTTGCAAAGTATTATACTCCGGCTATAGTATTTAGCGCTCTATTACTTGCTGTAATCCCTCCTTTGATTATAACTGGAGCAACTTTCGGCGATTGGATTTACCGTGCATTAGTGGTACTTGTAATTTCATGTCCCTGTGCGTTGGTAATAAGCATTCCCTTGGGTTATTTTGGTGGTGTAGGCAGGGCTTCACGAAAGGGAATCCTGGTGAAAGGTTCAAATTTTCTCGATGCCTTAACGCAGGTTAAAACGGTGGTGTTTGATAAAACAGGAACGCTCACGAAAGGCGACTTCAAAGTTTCGGAAATTGTCACTTCAAATGGCTATTCCAAAGAAGAAATACTGAAATATGCTGCTTATGCGGAATCCGGCTCTAACCATCCGGTGGCAAAATCCATCACCGATGCGTTTCACAATAAAATAGACAATACAAGGATTAAACAAGCCGAAGAAATTTCCGGGCATGGCATTAAGGCTATTATTGATGATAAAGCAGTACTTGCAGGTAACGATAAGCTATTACATAAAGAAAACATTGACCATCCTATTTGTAATGTGGAAGGAACTGTGGTGCATATTGCCTTTAACAAAGTTTATGCGGGGCATATTATCATTTCCGACAATTTAAAAGATGATGCAAAGGAAACGATTGAAAAATTAAAAGCACGAAATATTCAAACGGTAATGCTTACTGGCGATAACAAGTATGCAGCAGAGTTCTTTGCTAAGAAATTAGGGATAGACAGGTATTACTCAGAACTGTTACCCGAAGACAAGGTAAAACACATCGAAAATCTGATAAATGAAAACAAAGTCGGCAAAGTAGCCTTTGTTGGCGACGGTATAAACGATGCCCCGGTAATTGCACGTGCAGATGTGGGCATTGCAATGGGTGCGCTCGGTTCTGATGCTGCAATTGAAACCGCCGACGTGGTGTTGATGACCGATTCGCCTTCAAAAGTAATTGATGCAATTGATGTTGCTAAGAAAACAAGGAATATTGTCTGGCAGAATATCATTTTTGCGATGGGCATAAAGCTAATTTTCATAGTGCTTGGCATATTCGGTATTGCCACCATGTGGGAAGCGGTTTTTGGCGATATTGGTGTTGCTTTGATAGCTGTTTTTAATGCTATAAGGATATTAAGAGATTAATAACCTTGTGATTGAGAAAATCTATATGAAATATTACTATCAATAAACATCTTTGTTTTGGCCGCTCTATGTGAAATTGGCGGTTGTTACAAGATTTTGCTATGGCTTCGTGAACACAAGCTCTGGTTGTCCATTCATCGCCACCGATTCCGGAGCAATGAGAGCCAGTGATTACGGAACAATCACCACCACTCACTCCCGAATAATTCATAACGATTCTCCCAAAACTTCCTGTTCCAACTTATCCAAAAACTCATAAATCATTTCCACCTGAAACATCAACAGTGGACGGCGGGTGAGTTTGAGTTTCTTTTCGATGGGTTTGAGCCATTTGCGGAAAGTGACAGATTTTCGCTATTCCTTCAATACTTCACAGGCAGATCTCTGAAAAAACGCTTCAGGAGCGAATTGCGATAGCAATCGAAACAGGATGACAACTTTTTTTGACATTCAGTTGCGGGTTGCGTAGGGTGTTTCACCGCTGGTCTCGGCATGAGAGCAACAGTTGCAAATGAATAAAGGGAAATAATCTAAACGATTCTGGAATTGCTTTAATAGCATTTTCTGATTAGCCAACATCGTAAACTGTCTGGAGTTTCTTAAAATCCAGAATTTTTATTAATTTCCCATGTAATTCAATAATACCGTCAACCTCAAAGCTTTTCAGTGTGCGAATTACATTCTCTTCGCTGCATGAAATAAAATATGACAGATCTCTTCTTGTAAGAGGAAGCGAAAAATAATCTGATTTATAAATCTGTTCACTCAGCAGAAGCAAAATTCCGGCAACCCTGGCAGGCACTCTTTTGCAAGATAACATCAGTTGGTTTTCCAATATCCGTTGATGAGCTGAGGAAATCATATCGAAAATTTTCAAACCGAACATTGGGTTTACCATTGCTCTTGAACGAATAACCTGATAAGAAATCAAACATACCTGACAGTCTTCTGTTGCAATGACTGACAAGATGTTTTTTTGTCCGGACATTGAATAATTGCCCCCAATTAATACCGGACCTGAAATCAATCCGGCTATCTGCGTCATTTTTCTCGTGGTCATATATTCCAGCTTTGCTAGACCACTGATGATGTATGCGATATATCTGGCTTCAGTTCCTTGTTTGAAAATTATCTCACCTTTTTTAAAAGTGAGTTGCTCAGTATTATTATAGATCTCCTGAAACTCGTTTTCTGAAACAACTTCACAGATTTCTTTGCGAAACGCACATTTATCACAAGCTGAATGCTGGATCATGATATTTTTCAGATTTAAACCTGGTAAAATTACAGTTTTTCATTAATTGAACCGGCATGCAAAGGTAATACATTTGTATACTAAATCGATAGAAAATGTATAAAAAACACAAAACAATGGAAATCAGAAACATAACCATCTTTGGTGGTAATGGAAAAGACGGAAATCCTGAAAAAGTTTCGCAATTTGAATTAAAAATGGGCAACATTATCAGCATTGTCGGACCTACAGGCTGTGGCAAGACGACATTGATTAATGATATTGAATTGTTTGCCAACAACAACACTCCAACAGGCCGAAGGGTACTGATCAATGATGAACCAATGCCTGAAGAATCCAGTTTTGATCCTGCAAAGCATCCTATTGCGCTGATATCTCAACACACCAATTTTCTTTCAGATCTGCCGGTTGGTGAATTTCTAAGGATACACGCAACCGTACGTGGTGCAACAAATATAGAAGAGATACTTGCAGAAACGCTGGAATTCGCAAACCAGCTTACTGGTGAATCCATCATTCCTGAAACAGGTATGACTGAGCTTTCAGGTGGTCAGACCCGATCGTTATTGATTGCAGATGCGGTCATTATTGGGAACTCGCCAATTATTCTGCTCGATGAAATCGAAAACGCCGGTATCAATCGGACCAAAGCACTGGAATTGCTGAAGAAATACCAGAAAATATTTGTTTTTGTAACTCATGATTCCCGGATTGCACTCCTTTCTGATTTCAGAGTAGTTATGAAAAACGGAGCTATGCAAAAGCTCATTGTTACAAGCGAAGAAGAGCGGCATGCAGCCAATGAACTTAGAAAAATTGACAATGTGATGCTCGAATTCCGTTCTCTGATACGAGCCGGGGAACAAATTACGGAGGATGTTTTCAATACCAAAATAAAAGGAATTTTACAAAACTAAAAATCAAGGAGAATATAAAATGAAACTGGTCATTTTTGCAGGTCCGCCCACATGCGGCAAGACGACAGTAATTCGTCAGGTAATTAAAAGAATGAAAAGCAAGGGACTGAAAACAGCTTTTGTGAAAATTGATGTACTGTATGCCGATGAAGATGAAAAGATCGCTGCAGAATTCGGTATTCCAACAAAGAAAATTTACAGCGGAGAATTATGTCCCGATCACTGTAATGTTGTAGTACTTGATGAAATTGTTGACTGGGCCGAAGGACTCGGGTCTGAGTATCTTTTTGTTGAAACGGCAGGACTTTGTCTGCGTTGTTCTCCTTATGTCGAAAAATCTCTGGGAATCGTGGTTCTTGAAGCTACCAGCGGCATGAATCTCCCCCGAAAGATCGGCCCAATGCTTACGTTGTCTGACATTGCCGTCATTACCAAGATCGATCTGATTTCTCAGGCTGAACGTGAAGTCTTTCGTTACAGGGTAATTGAATCGGCACGAGAAGTGGAAATTGTCGAAAGCAATGCATTGTATGGTATCGGCATTGATCCGGTCATAAAACGGATTCTCAAAGACAATGATGTTGAACAGCCCATGTTCCTTCGCGGCAATCCCCCTGTCGGGACATGTACTATTTGTGTTGGAAAAAAAGAAATAGGTGCAAAGAACCATTTTGGAGTACTCCGCACAATGGAACAGGAACTATTCTATGTTGGTGAATAACAGATTCTCCGGAAAATGAAACATGGAATTTATTTCGATAATGCCGCTACGACACAGGTCGATCCGCATGTAATCAAAGCCATGGAGCCTTTCATGGATTCAAGATACGGCAATGCATCCAGCCTGCATTCGTTTGGAACCGATGCTTCGGATTTGCTGGCTGAATGCCGGAGTGCAATTTCATTGCACATCGGTGCCAGGCCTCAGGAATTGTATTTTACTTCCAGCGGAACCGAATCAAATAATCTTGCTTTGAAAGGAATTGCTTTTGCTCATGCAAGCAAAGGACGTCATATAATTATTTCTTCCATTGAACATGATTGCGTACTGAATGCTGCAGAATGGCTGTCAGAGCAAGGTTTCAGCATCACCTATCTCCCAGTTGGTGAAACTGGGGTTGTTGATCCGGATGATGTAAAAAAGAATATCCGGCCTGACACAATACTTGTTTCTGTTATGCATGCAAACAATGAAATTGGAACAATTCAACCCATATCCGAAATCGGCAGAATATGCCGCGAACACAATGTACTGCTGCATACAGATGCATGTCAGAGTTTTGGAAAAATTCCCGTCAATGTAACTGAAATGAATGTTGATCTGATGACATTGAACTCCCATAAAATCTACGGGCCAAAGGGTGTTGGTGCCATTTATATTCGCGACGGTATTCCCATTACTCCATTGTTGCATGGGGGTGGTCAGGAAAAAGGGATCCGTTCTTCAACAGAGAATGTAGCTGGAATAGCAGGCTTTGCAAAAGCAGTTGAACTATGTTTTGATCATCCGTATGATGAATACGACTCAGTAAAAAAAATCCGTGATTATATTATGGACGGGCTTCTTGGAAAATACGAAAACGCCTACATCAACGGTCATGTTGAAAAGCGCCTTCCTGGAAATCTGAATGCAGCTTTTCATGGCTTGGAAGGCGAAACTGTACGATTACTGTTGTTACTCGACGAAGCTGGTATTGCTGTTTCGGCCGGATCAGCGTGTTCATCCAATGGATCCGGTTCTCATACCTCGCACGTTCTGCAGGCTCTGGGACGCGATCAGTTCGAAGCCCGGGGCGCAGTGCGAATCAGCATCGGTCGCTACAATACAATGGAAGAAGCTGAAGTATTTCTTCCTGTTCTCGATGAAAAATTAAAACTATTGAACCCTATTTTTTCTTAAAAAACAAACTCATGAATACATCAAATTCTCAGAAAACAACCCTTGAAATGCTTCCCGGAATTGATTGTGGCGCTTGTGGATTCAAATCATGTAATTCCTTTGCCGCAGAAGTAGATAATGGAAAAGAACTTCTGCTGAAATGCACCCATATATCAGGGAATAAACAAAAGCAGGAAAATCGATTAATCGGTTGTAATAGCTGTAATTCGAACGGAATTGCAGAAAAAATGGGCTGGAAAGATAGTCAGCAGCGCGATTTTGATTTCGTGCTTGATACTTTCGATAACGAGCCTGGACCGCGCGAAACTATCCTTCCGTACAACCCTGCGTTGGTAAAAGAACTAGGCGTGAAAAAGGGAGATATCATGATTGGCCGGCCTATGGGAATGTCTTGTGGTTGTCCTGTAACCCACTGCGGCGTTGTCATTGATGCCGATGCCCGCAATGGTATTATCAACTGGTTTGTAACCGGACCTTTGAAACCTCGCTCAGAAGGCTTTATCGATATCGGATATTATGTTGCACAGGGATATGAAGGCCTGGTGAGAGAAACACAAATGCCTATTAAACTTGGTCACAGGTATTGGTTTATGCCACGTCGATGTATGTTGCAGTGGCGTCATAGTGGATTGGTCAATAATGTGGTTAAGCAAAAAGACGGTAGTTATAAAGTCCGTATTGAAGGACTTTTTATCGGCTGATAACGATCCTGATTCAAAACGCAGGCTACACAACGGTTTTAACGAAACTGAAGTGTGCCTGCTTTTGTGTTGGAAAGTTTTAACGAATTAGCTAATCATTTGTTATTGTCTGATATTTGTCAGATTGCAATCTGATATTCTGTAGTTTGCTAAAATGTTTTGTATGTACATCCTAAGTAATTTTGAAATATTATTGTAACAAAAAGTGATTTCGAGATGGAGGAGAATAATAATGAATCACTATTTGACAGACTTAAGCAGGATGTCAGATATGTTGAGGGTATGAAATCATGCATCAATTGTGGTACATGTACGGCCATTTGCCCGGGGGCGGAATTTTATAATTATGACCCACGACAGTTGATGTGCGATTTACAGAATGAAAATGAAAAAGGACTCAGGCGACTTATTTCCGGTGATTTTATCTGGTTCTGTGGCGAATGCATGAGTTGCAAAACCCGCTGTCCGAGAGGGAATTGCCCGGGACTCGTCATAATGGCTCTCCGGAATTTATCAATGGAAACCGGAGCATTTACGGAGTCTGAAAAAGGCCGTCAGCAAATCTTCATGAAACGGGTAGTTGGTGAGTGGATTCTTAAACACGGTTATTGTTTGTATCTGGAAGGTGTCGGAACCGATTTGTACCCTGAGCAGGGCCCGGTCTGGGATTGGCGTCAGAATAACTGGGGTGAAATCATCAATTTACTTGGTGGAAATTACCAGGGTAATGGCCCGGGAATACTTCGTAAAATTCCCGACGAAGCTTTGGCTGAAATTAAAAATATTTTTGATGAAACCGGTGGTACAGCACGTTTTGAGAGCATTGAAAAATTTTCAGCAGTGAAAGCAAATGAAATGGGCCTTGAATTCAATGATGAGTTGCTAAATGAATATGTCGTGCATGTTTACACTAAAAATTCCTATGAGGATCAGAACTGATGAATAATGAAGGAAAAAGTAAGATTTGGTCACAGTACCAGAAAGAAATAGCGACTGACAATTTTTTCTATCTCAGAAGTTGCGTCCGGCAGAATTTTTTCCCAGGCTCAGAAACAACTTTTTTGCGACTTCTCAAAGACCTTGGAAAAAACTTTTATGAGGATCCTGCTCATGCTACATGTACTGGGATTGGATATCATGGCGACTTGCTGCCACTCGACACAACAATGACGGTCGTTGCACGCCAGTTTGCACTAATGACTGAAGCCGGATATAAAAACCTCGTGCCTTCCTGTATCACTTCATTTGGGCTCTATACAGAAATACTTCACACATGGCACGAGTTCCCTGAAATCGAAGATCGTATCAGGAAACATCTTCGCAATTCAACCGGGCGTGAATTCGAAAAGCCCGAAAATCTGGCACATGCCAGTGATATTATGCATTCTTTGAAAGATGAAATTGCTGCACGGGCAAAATATAAACTCATCAATGTTCACACAGGCGAGCCTTTGCGGGTTGTAGACCACATTGGTTGTCATTATGCAAAAATGTTTCCTGCAGCCGGAATCGGTGGAGCTGAATACCCTGCAGTACTTACCGGTATGATTGAGGCCTGGGGTGGTCAGACTGTTGATTATCCTGAGCGTCGTCACTGTTGCGGATTTGGCTTCAGACAATATCTGGTAAAAGCAAATCGCGGCTTCTCTGTATCATGTTCTCATGCCAAATTTGAATCAATGGAACCATTCAAACCTGACATGATAATAACCAATTGTCCGGGTTGTCCGATGTTTCTTGATAAGTGGCAATATACCATTGCGGAAATGACAGGTAAGACCTATGATGAATCGGGTCATGGAATTCCCGTCTTTACGTATGAAGAAGTCGCTGGACTTGTTATGGGATATGATCCATGGGAAATTGGGCTACAGGTTCATCAGATCGGAGCAGAACCTTTGCTTGATAAAATGGGAATTCCGTATGACCTGTCTAAAAAGCATAAAGGAATAGGTGGGAAGGACATCGGGGTTCCGACGTATCCTCAAAATGTAAATGTGGCTGAGAATCCAAAGTTTATTGAAGAGATGCAGGAATCAAGTGAATGCTCTTCGGAATCAGATCAAAATGATGTGTTGTCAGAAATTGTTTCTTAAAAGTATTGTATCATGAGATTTCTTTTAATACTAACCCTCTTTTGTTTGCGTGCCGTTTTTGCAATGTCACAAACCGCCGTTAATTTCAACGCCGCTGATTGCGACGGTGTTCCCCATGAATTGTTTTCTGAATTGGATTCGGGAAAAGTTATTGTTCTCTGCTGGGTGATGCCATGCGGATCATGTGTCCCTGCATCACTTACAACGTATAATGTTGTCCAGTCATATTCTACAAGCAACCCGGATAAAGTCAGGATGTATGTGTGTGATGATTTGGCCAACACAACCTGTTCCCAGATCGACAGCTGGTGCAATACAAACGGGCTTATTAAAACCCGGCGATTTTCTGATGCACAAATAAACATGTCAGACTATGGCGCAGCAGGAATGCCAAAGATTGTTGTTATTGGAGGTGGTGTCAGTCATCATGTATATTATAATGAAAACAGCGCTGTCGTTGGAAGTGAAATTCAGGACGCAATTGATTCAGCTCTTTCTCAAAGTACAGGCCTGAGTGATCTGAATAATGAATTTTCCGGAATCCTTTCACCAAACCCGGCATCATTGTCAACCAGTCTGATCCTTGAAAATTCGCCTGCAGGCAATTACAATATCTGCATTTTTAATATGGAAGGAAAAACCGTTGTTCCGATTTTCACCGTCAATCTTTTGCAGGGAGCCAATGAAATAAATCTACCTGTTTTGGATCTTGAAAACGGGATTTATATTGTTCAGATTTCCGGAAATGAAAGAATGCATAAATACAGATTATCAGTAAACCGATAATTGAGATGCTGAGGCTCCGGCAGCCCATTTACAGGAGGGGTGATTGTGGCAGGAAAAGATGGTTGCTGTTTTTGAGAACTGGAGGTATTCGCAGACAAGATCAGGTTGGGCTGGTTTGGGTGCTACTTGACTATTCCGGATTATTCAGTGCCACCGATTCCGGCCCAAACAGTGCCACTCATTCCAGAATAATAGATATCGATTCCCCACAAACATCCGACTCAGGCTTATCCAAAAACGCATAAATCATTTCTACCTGCCACATCAGCAGCGGGCGGCGGGTGAGTTTGAGTTTCTTTTCGATGGGTTTGAGCCATTTGCGGAATGTGCTTCGGCATACGCCATATTCAGTGGCTATTTCTTTTTGTGTTTTAACAATCTTGTTCATGATTTCTTTTTTATCATATAACGCGTTGTTTCAGCGCGTGTTTCGCTATAGATTTTTATTCCACATGTTGCTTTGTTTTGCCGTTAATTGCGCTTTGTTGTAGATATTTTTCTGTGATAAATTTGTTGCACAAGAAACATCAATGATGTGAATTCTAGTAAAAGTTCGTCAAAGAATGTTGAACTTTGTATTACACAGATGTAAAAAGACGTATCTTTGAAGACATATTATGTAAAGTCACGATTTTAATGAAAAAAAGCAGCAAATTTTATCTTGACCCAATCATGGAACCGGAAGATGCCTTTTCGCTCATGGAGGGACTTGCCAGAACCATCGACCTGAATTTCTCGCAGGAATTTGTGGTTAGTGATGTAGGTGTAAGTTCCCGGATTTTGAACAATTGGAAAAATCTTGGGCTGATGTCGAACAGACTCAGGATTGAGAACAGCATTTACAGGTTCAGTTTTGTTGAGCTGATCTGGATTGATATAATCAAGGACCTTCGTGAATTCGGTTTTTCATTACCTAAAATAAGTCTGGTCCGACAAACGCTGTTGATATCGACCGATTATTCAGCGTATTTCCGCAATCTAACGTTGAAAGAGAAGAACAGGTTGCTGAAAAAACTGAATACCTTGCGTATCCGGGATGAACAATCCAAAAAACAATTCATTGAGACAATGCGGCAGTATCTGGATGACAAGGAAAAGCAGAAGGATCCTGTTTACACCAATATTCTGAACATTCTGATCAATGAGTTTATTCTTTACCGTGAAGAAGTGAAACTGCTGATTGACGTGAACGGAACTGTGATTCCGGTGATTGAAAGCGAAAAAGACAACCCTGTGTATGAAAAGCTGATGGATGATACCGGCTTTGACCGTGAGTCTTATATTACAATTTCGCTGCTGAAATTTTTCAGAAATTTTATTCTGAACAAAAGTTATTTCAACTTTGTGAGAGAAAACCGCATTCTGAATGAGAACGAAACCCACATTCTGGCGCTGTTGCGCGAAGGGCTGGCTAAAACAATCACTATTCGCTTCAAAGACCAGAAGCCTTATCTGATTGAAGTGACCAGAGAGAAAAAGATACACGCCGAAGCGCGGCTATCTGAAATACTGATCAGGGGCGGATATCAGGACATAAGCATGAAAACGGAGAACGGGAATATTGTGATTACAAACATTACCTCAAAAATCAAACTGGACCAATGAAACAACACCGGAAAAACCGGACAATAAGCGAAACGGGGCATTTACCGGAAAAACCGGAATTGTTCTGCATCAGCCGGAACCATGTTAAACATAAAAGAATGCAGAGAACTGCTGAAAGAAAAAGGCAAAGCATATAATGACGATCAGGTGCAGGCCATAAGAGATTTTCTCTATAACCTGGCCCGGATAAATGTTCAATACATCAAAGAAAAACTCAGGCAA
>MEOQ01000051.1 GCA_001769275.1 Bacteroidetes bacterium GWF2_43_63
TATCGATGGTTATTTAGTAATGAATCGTTCGTTTGGCGGGGTGCTGCCGGTTCAATGAACGAAGGCTTTAGTGTCCGTTGTGTCAAGGATTGATAGTCGCCTAATTGTATAAAGCTAAAATTTAATAGTTCTGTGTTTCAGAGCGCGAGCCAGGATCTCACCGTAAGCATTCTCAGTACTTGTAGAATATGCTTTCCCTGATTATTTTCATCGAGTATGAAAAGCGTGAGATGCACCAATCACCTTTTTAATTTTCGTAAATTTGTACCGTAACTGATTTCATCACTCATGAAAAAACTCTCTCATACCGATACCAAAGGCAAAGCCCGCATGGTGGATGTTGGCGAAAAGCCCATCCAGAGCCGTACTGCTGTTGCTTCCGGAAAAATCATTCTGCAGCCCGAAACCATTAAGCTGATTAAGGAAAACGGAATGAAGAAAGGCGAAGTGCTCAGCATTGCTGAATTTGCCGGTATCATGGGTGCAAAAAAAACTTCTGAATTGATTCCGTTGTGTCATCCGCTGTTGCTGACTGATGTTCAGGTTTCAGCAATGCTGATAAAAAATGGTGTTGAGATTTCATCAACCGTCAAATGTCAGGGACAGACCGGCGTAGAAATGGAAGCATTGACAGCTGTAAGCGTTGGACTGCTCACCGTTTATGACATGTGCAAAGCCGTTGATAAATCAATGATCATCGAAGAAGTGCATCTGGTGAGTAAAACAAAAGTCTGATAAATTTCAAAAATTCCCGGACTATGAAAATCATCAAAAGAATTCTGCTTGGACTACTGCTAATTATGGTAGTGGCTAATCTAGTAATTCTGGTGACCGGGAATTCGTACTTGTATAAAACACTCATTTATCAGCAAGTCGGCATAGATGATTTTGAAATATTTCATAACCGAACTATTGAAGCCGGCACTCCGACCGGGATTCTAAATGGCACTTATAAAATCGAGCTGCCTGATTCATTCAGAAAGTTCATGATTGAAACAGAAGTAACGGCTCTGCTGGTATTGCAAAATGACTCCATCGTTTATGAAGAATATTGGGACGGCTATGGTCCCGACACGGTTTCCGGATCTTTTTCAGTAGCGAAAACCATTGTCAGCATCATGATTGGAATTGCCATAGATGAAGGCAAAATCAAAAGTGTGGATCAGAAAGTTTGTGATTTTTTACCGGAATTTTCTGATGGCATGAATGCAAAACTGACCATCAAACATCTGCTCACCATGTCTGCCGGCTTTAATTGGAACGAGTCCTATGCCAGTTTGTTCTCACCAACAACCAAAGCATATTACGGAAATGATTTGCGTGACATGGTTGAAAATCTTGACGTGGTGGTGGAGCCCGGAACATTTCACGAGTACCAAAGCATCAGTCAGGTAGTGCTGGCCATTATTCTTGAAAAAGTCACCGGAAAATCATTGAGCGAATACACATCAGAGAAGCTCTGGAAGCCGCTTGGCGCAACTCACGATGCATTGTGGAGTCTCGACCATGAAGATGGACTTGAGAAAGCATATTGCTGTTTCAATTCGAATGCCCGCGATTTTTCCCGCATTGGTAGTTTATTTCTGCATAAAGGTGAACTGAACGGAAAGCGCATCGTTTCGGAAGAGTATGTAAAGAGCTCGGTGCAACCGTGCATGATTCCTGACGAAACTGGCAATCCATGCGATTATTACGGCTATTCATGGTGGGTTTCAAAAGTGGATGGCCATGTTTTTTTCTATGCCCGCGGAATTCTTGGGCAATACGTTATTGTTGTTCCTGATTTTAATCTGGTGATTGTTCGCCTGGGCCGCATCCGGCCTGATTATGGCGACACGCAGGCTGCAGATTATATCGTTTCAAATATTTTAAAAACACTGAAATCGAATGAAAAAAATTGAAATAAAATCCGTCAATATTTCGGAGAAAAAAGGCACCGTAAAAGTTCCTGTGGATAGTATTGAATTGTGCGAAACCGGCGTCAGAGGCGACGCTCATGCAGGTGCTTGGCATCGGATGGTGAGTTTGCTGGCGATCGAAAGTGTTGAGAAATTCGAACACAAAGCAAAACGGAAAATTGCCTTTGGCGAATTTGCTGAAAACATTACCACGCAAGGATTGTTGTTGTATGAAACTCATCCGCTCGATCGGTTCGAAGGTAATGGCATTGAGCTCGAAGTCACACAGATCGGCAAGGAATGCCATGGTGACAGCTGTGCTATTTTTCGCGAAGTAGGGAATTGCGTGATGCCGAAAGAAGGCATTTTTGTGCGCGTCCTCAAAGGCGGAAAACTCAAAGCCGGCGACACATTGGAATACAAACCAAGAGCGCATAAAATTCATGTCATTACGTTGAGCGACCGCGCTTTTGCAGGCGAATACGAGGATTTGAGCGGTCCGGCGATTGAAAATAATCTGAAAAAATTCTTCGATGCCGAAAAACGCGTGTGTGAAATTCAACGTACCGTAATAGCTGATGATTCCGAAGCACTCGAAACAATAATTGTTCACAGCGTGAACGCCGGATTTGATGCCATTTTCACAACAGGTGGCACCGGCGTTGGACCTCGTGACATCACGCCTGAAACAATCTGGCCGATGCTAGATAAAGACATTCCGGGTATTATGGAAAATATCCGCTGGAAATCGGCTCAGAAAAACATGAACGCATTGTTGAGCCGCAGCATTGCCGGCGTGATCGGAAACACGCAGATATACACGCTTCCGGGCAGCGTCAAGGCCTGCAATGAATATGTCGAAGAAATTTTAAAGACCTACATTCATCTGCTGCTTATGTTAAGCAAGGTTGATGCGCACTAGCAGTCGTGCGAAGTTTCCAACTTCGCACACAAAATAAGCAGCACCTCATTCGCCTGCAAAGCCGCAGCAATAGTCACTTTTGGAGCCATCGGCGGATTTTCTTCGGAAACACTTTCTTTAAAATCGCCTACCACAATCAGATTGCCATTGCGTACAACCCGCATCTGGTCGGCATTTTCGAGGCCTCCAAGACCGGATGCGCACACCAGCGGTTTTTCCGGAAATCGGTCCAGCACGGTCTCAATCAGCATCTGTTTGTATTCGGCCAGATCAAAAGCTTCGACAATCACATCGCATGAGGCAAATAATTGCTCAATTTTTTCGCGGTCAAGTCTGATCACATGCGATTCAATCTGAGCATGCGGATCAATCATCAGCAGATTTTTTTTCAGCGTATCCGCTTTTGGTTTTTCAATCTGATCATAGAAAAAAAACTGACGATTGAGATTGGATTCCTGAATAACATCGAAATCGGCAATTACAAGTTTTGTGACACCGCTGCGAACCAGCATAGCCGCGCAGTTTGACCCAAGTCCGCCGCAGCCGGCAATGCCAACAGTGTACTTTGATACTTTATTTCGAATTTCTTCAAATGTCATTGCAATGTCATTTGATGCAAAGTTATTAATTATCATTGATGTTTATCAACTCAATATGCAAAACAATGCATAACAAAATTAAGAAATAGTGCCCGTTTTGAATGGTTTTTTTGCTATTTTTGCCAAACTAAAAAACAAGAAATATGGCCATCAATATTGAAGACCTAAAAACAAACCGCAAAGTAATTGCATCGTTTGATTATCCGATAACTCCGGCTAATCGCGGATACACTGACAAAACTTTATACGTTAATGTTGGTACCGGCGAAATCAAAAGCAAGGATGTTCCTGCACAGGTGAAAGAAAAATTCATCGGTGGTAAAGGCTACGGCCTTCGTCTGCTCTGGGACGCCGTTACCCCAAACACGAAATGGAATGATCCGGAAAATGAAATTATCATTGCCGGTGGACCTATTTGCGGCATTACTCAGTATAGTGGAGCTGGGAAATCGCTTGTAGTGTCCCTTTCACCGCAGACTCATATACCAGTCGACAGCAACGTAGGTGGATTTTTTGGTCCTTTCCTCAAAATCGCCGGTTACGATGCTCTTGAAGTTCAGGGAAAAGCCGGAAAAGATGTTGTAGTTTATATCGACGCCGTTAACGGCCATGTCGAGATATTCGAAGATCCAGGCTTTGAGCACGATTCACACATGCTGGCCGAAGAGCTTACCGATCTTTTCGCCAATGACGATAAAGACAAAAAAAATATTGGAATCGTTTCAGCCGGCGACGCTGCTGATCATTCTCTGATTGGAATGCTGAACTTTACATTCTACGATAGTAAGCGTAAGAAAATTCGTCTGAAACAAGCTGGTCGTGGTGGTATTGGAACAGTTCTCCGTGACAAAAAAATCCGCGCCATCGTTGCTAAAGTTCCTGGAATCGGTGGAAACATCAACAATGTGGTTGATATGGATGCCATCATGGAACGTGGCCGTAAGTTCAACAAAGAAATGCGTGAACTCGATGACAGCCAGTGCGAAATGCGCAAAAAAGGCACTGCCCACCTTACACATATCATGAATGATTATGATCTGCTTCCGGTGCATAATTTTAAATTCGGTGTCCACTCCGAAATTGGCAAAATCCACGGCGACGTCTGGATGAGCTATTTCACACAGGGTGTTCCCGACGGCTGCTGGATCGGCTGCAACATGAGCTGCGCCAAAGGCGTTGATGATTTCGAACTGAAAACCGGCCCGTACAAAAGCCAGAAAGTTATTGTCGACGGTCCTGAATATGAAACAACTTCTTCGCTGGGTTCCATCATGGGCATTTTTGATCCCGAATGGACCATCGAAGCCAATTTCTATTGCGACACTTACGGAATTTGCACCATCTCATGGGGAACCATCATGGGCTTTGTAATGGAATGCTATGAACTTGGTATTCTGAACAAAGAACGCACCGGAGGTCTTGACCTGAATTTCGGAAGCAAAGACGACGCAATGGAGCTCCTGCATCAGGTTGCCCGCGGCGAAGGCTTCGGATTGACAGCCGGCAAAGGCGTCCGCGTGATGAAAGATATGTTCATTGCCAATGGCTGGGGCGATGCTCAGCTGATCGAAGATATCGGAATGGAAAATAAAGGCCTGGAATACAGTCAGTATATTTCAAAAGAATCGCTGGCGCAGCAGGGCGGTTATGCAATGACCAACAAAGGTCCGCAGCACGACGAAGCATGGCTGATTTTCATGGACATGGTAAACAATCAGATCCCGACATTCGAGAAGAAAGCCGAAGCTTTGTTCTATTTCCCGATGTTCCGCACCTGGTTTGGTCTGCAGGGTCTCTGCAAATTGCCATGGAACGATGTTGAACCAGCCGACAATGCTCAAACCGCTGAGCCAGGTAAGGTTCCGGAACACGTTGACAACTATGTGGCCATCTACAAAGCGGTAACAGGAAACGATTTCAGCAAGGAAGAACTTATTCGTCAAAGCGAGCGCGTTTATAATTTCCAGCGTGTTTTCAACATTCGCATGGGTAAAGGACTTCGCAAGAACGATGCTCAGCCGTATCGCGCCTGTGGCCCGGTTACTAAAGAAGAATACGAAAGCCGCGCAGAACGTTACGACAAGCAGATGAAAGATCTCATCGGCATTGATCCGGAAGGAAAAACAACCGAAGAAAAAATGGCCATTACCCGCAATTACCGCGAAGACCGCTATGAGCAACTGCTCGATGCCGTTTATTCACGTCGCGGCTGGTCGAAAAATGGCGTTCCAACGGTTGATCACATGAAAGAGCTTGGCATGGATCTGCCGGAAGTACTGGAAGTTATCAAACCACTGCAATAGCAAATTACATTTCTGACAATAAAAAAAGCCCTGAAGAAATTCGGGGCTTTACTTTTTTCTGTGTCTTCTGAACTTATCCAACTAACATGGCTCCAGCAATTGCGGCGGCCATGACGAGAATGTAAATGGTCCAGAGAGCGGCTTCTTTTACTGTGTTCATGGCTTTAGTATTTTTAAGATTTGACATTTCTTTCTTTTATTTCAGTAAAATTAGTCCTATTGGCAGCTGCAAACAATACACGCTCAGTTAAAGGCCGGATTGGGCAAGTTAACGTATGCAGTTTTCTATATTTATGCAGGTTACCTTTGCTTTCATACATAAAACACGGAGTTTTTCTCTAGGTTGCCTGTGTCAGACAATCGACGAATTGCGATTATTATAAAGATGGTTTTATGGCCATTCTTCAGGTGCGAACTTTATTATTTATTTTGTTCTACGAGTTTTTGTGTGGAAAACATAAAAGAAAGATCCCATTATTTATTAAAATGGTTTCTTTAGACAAACACTTCTATTACTAAATTCGCCTGACCTGTTGTGCAGGTCAAGCAATAATAGCGCGAGGATGTCTCAAAATAGCGGTTTCTACAAAAACAATATTCCATCGTCCTTAGGCGACGCAGGAGCGGAAGGATATGGAATCGTTGTTTTTGGGGCTGTTACGACGATTCCATATTCCGGCCGGAGTATCTTTTTTATAATTCAAAACCGGCCGGAACGATGGAATATCGTAACGATTTTGTATTTTTGAGACAGCCTCGGGTATAATATAACACAAATACGACCTCGTAGAGGTCCAATTTTGGAAAATCAATGCAATATTTCTTCACGAAAGCAGGTGTATTGGATCTGCCAGCTGGCGGATCTTGTTTTTGTGCACTTTTTTCATCCGCCAGCTGGCGGACGCTATTATTGTTTGGCATCCTCCGGACGTCAGAGACTTATCGGATCAAGCTTATAAGCTTCATTTTGGCACATTCAACGTCTACCACACAAGAACTTGTAGAACTGTTTATATAATGTATAAGCAAATTACTTCCAGTTTGAATAATTTTAAATATCAGTCAATCAGCAATATAAAAAATTTATAATTTATTTAGTACTATGTAATGCATAGAAGTGAAAAATATTTAGTACTTTTGTTTCATGAATGAAGAAAAAATCATAGCACAATTCCGAAAAGGGGTACTTGAGATGTGTGTTCTCAGGCTGTCGGACGGCGCGGCCAAGTACACCGGCGACCTATTGCAGGAATTAAAGTCGGCCCGTCTGCTGGTGGTGGAAGGAACCATCTATCCTTTGCTAAATCGTCTGAAAGACGATGGATATCTGGAATACTACTGGGAGGAGAGCTCAGGTGGTCCGCCCCGGAAGTATTATCGCTGCACCGACAAGGGCAGGGAGTATCTGACCATGCTGCGTCAGGGCTGGCACGAAATGGTGGAATCGGTAAATTCAATTATTAAATAAAGCGTAACATGAAAAAAAGTTTTTCAGTCAATATAGGCTACCGTTTGTTCAACATTGATGAAGATGCTTATGAGCGTCTTAGCCGGTATCTTGAAAATGTAAAGGTAAAACTCAATGCAGAAGGATCGGACGAAGTAATCAAGGACATCGAAATTCGCGTAGCCGAATTGCTAAGCACACGAATGACGCCTTCGCGGGAAGTAGTTGTGCTGGCCGACATTGAATTTGTCATCAGTGAATTGGGTGAACCCGAGCAGATCGAAGATTTCTCTGAAGGAAAAGACGAAAGCAAGAAACAGGAATCGCGCGAAGATCGCCGGCTTTTCCGTGATCCGGACGACCGTGTATTTGGTGGAGTTTGTTCAGGTCTTGCTTCTTTTTTCGATGTTGAAGCTTTGTGGGTTAGAATCGCTTTTGTAATTTTATTCTTGTTTGGCGGATCAGGATTATTAATATATCTGATTCTCTGGCTGGTGGTACCGGTTGCGTCAACCAGTGCCGAAAAGCTGCAAATGAAAGGTCGGAAGGTGAATGTGAACAACCTGAGTGATCGGGTTCGCGACGAGTTTGATCATGTGCGTAGTTCATTCACAAAAAAGAAAAAAGGAAACCCTCAGACGCAGGCGCACACTGCTAAAACAGGCGGAAGCATAATAGAAAGCGATGCATTTAAAACGCTTCTCTATATTTTTGGAGCTATCGGTGGATTTTTTCTGATTGCCTTCTCGCTTATATTTTTGGCCGGCTTCACGTTGTCATTCTTTGCCGACATCAGCTATATGGTTCACAGCAGCGATCTTGGAGTGTCTGCTTCGTTTTGCGATATGATTTTCTTTATGACCACCAATCGGTTGGTTGGCTGGATGAGTATTATTTCAATTCTTTTTGTTGTTGGAATTCCGTTAATTTCCATGCTGATTATCGGGCTTAAACTGATTTTCCGTTTTCGTTTTCCTGTGAAGTGGTATAACCGGATTGCTTCATCAATCTGGGGGATAGCTTTTGTTGCACTATCGGCCATTGTGATTTACCATGTGGTGTATTATTCCAATTCGGCCAGTGAAAGCAAAACAATTGTTGTCCCCAAAAGCGAGAAAGTTCTGGAAATATCTCTTTCGGGTAAGACTCCGGATATATTCAACTCCAACGGCAGTGCGCAGATTCCGTGGTATTTCAGCGAAAACAAGGGCGCAATGCAATTATTGCTGCAAACGGAACTTGAATTTGAACCTGAGCTCAACGACAGTGCTACCCGAATTGTGGCTCATCTGCGAAATTCCGGCGATTTGACAACACTCGCATACAATGATTGGGTGCCGCAAGTGCAGGATTCTTCAAAAATAATTATTCCAAAATGGCAGCCATCGGGCGAGGGGAGTTTCCATCTTGCGGAAGTTGAAATTTATATTCCGGTTGGTACCAGACTGTCTCTTACTCCCGAAGTGCGCCAGATGCTGAACATGCAAGGCGAACTGGACAATGTGCTGATGACCTACAGTGAGTTTGTAATGACTCCCGAAGGCCTGCGGCCTGCATTTAATAAACCCTAGTAGGGTTCAAAACCCTACGAGGGTTAAGCAGGGACCCGGCACGGATTGCAAATCATGAGTGTTCGAAACCTTTCAAAGAGCATGTATTATTGAGCATACATGGTTGCTTGCTTTTGGTTAACAGAGTT